>JACZWN010000216.1:0-4809 GCA_022572105.1 Pseudomonadota bacterium
GGCGACCGAGGTGATCAAGGAGTTGCTTGGCATCGGCGACAGCCTGTCGGGCGCGTTGCTGCTCTACGACGCGCTCGGCGCCACCTTCCGCAAGATCAAAGTGAAGGCCGACCCGGCCTGCCCCCTGTGCGGCCCCCAGGCGACGATCACGGATCTCGACGCCGTCTCCTACCGCGAACGCGAGCCCTTCTGCGCGGCCTGAGGGCGCCGGCGCCAGGCCGGCACCCATAGCCACCATCCTTTCCGAATCCCCGTTGCGATCACCCGGGGGTTTTACGCCGGAGCCTTGGCTGTCGAGGTTGGCTTCGCCTCAGTCAGGCGCGATCCACCCGACGTGGCGGGAGGTGGCGATGCGCCGGGCTCGGCGCCCTCCCACTCGGCAATCCCGACGCGCGGACCTTGGGTCACGCGCTGGCGCCCTTGTCGTCAAGCCGGCATGCGGCAATCTTGAAAAATGTCCCAAAAGAAGATGGGGCGGTTAACCACGTGATAACCACAATGGGTGAATATACGTAGATTTACGCATGCCGCTGAACGGGCAGGCGGTGGTCTAGAGGCTTCGAAGGTGGCTGTGCTTAGCGAAATTTTCCTCACCGGCGAGACCCGGGACTGGGTGATCCAGACCTGTCTGGCCTACTCCTACGACACTTGGCTGGTCTTGTTGTCGTGCCTGGTCGCGATGTTCGCGTCCTACACGGCGTTCCACCTGGTCGCGCGCGTGAGCGCCGCCCCGACCCGGCCCGCCAAGGCGGCCTGGCTGGTTACCGGCGCGGTGACCATGGGCGGCAGCATCTGGTCGATGCACTTCATTGCCATGTTGGCGGTCTGGCTGCCGGCCCCGGTGCGCTACGACGTCATGCTGACCGGGCTGTCCGTGGTCTTCGCGATCGCCGCGAGCGGCTTCGCGTTCTACATCGTGACCACGGGTGCGAGAACGCGCCCCCGGCTCTTCGGCGGTGGTGTCGTGTTGGGTGCCGGAATCGGGGCCATGCATTACACGGGCATGGCCGCGATGCAGATGGACGCCACGATTATTTACGACCCGTTCCTATTCGCCGCTTCGGTGCTGGTCGCGGTGTCGTTGTCGACCCTTGCCTTGCGTCTTTTGTATCACAGCGTGGAATCGAGCCGGCTCCCGAGGCACCTGCTGAAGGCGGCGAGCGGCTGCGTGATGGGCCTATCCATCGCCGCCATGCATTACACCGCCATGGCGGCCACCTACTTTCTCCCGACCGGGCCACGGCCCGTGACGGGCCTCGAACTGGACGCCTCGCTCATGGCCGGCATCATCGGGGCCGCCGCGTTCGTGATCGCCAGCCTGGCGCTGATTGCCTCCTTCGTCGACCGCCGCATGGAGATCAAGCGACGCGAAGTCCGGCACAGCGAGAGTTTTCTGGCCGCGGTCGTGAACAACACCGCCAACGGCATCATCGCCATCGACGAGAACGGGGCGATCCGGCTATTCAATCCGGCCGCGGAGCGGATGTTCGGCTACGCCAGGTCCGAAGTGGTCGGTGAAAACGTCTCAATCCTGCTTCCCCTGGAGGAGCGCGAGGCGCACGAGGGATACGTCAGGAACTCAAAGCTTTACGAGTCACGGATTCTCGGTGTTCGTCGTCCGCTCGTGGGGCGGTGCAAGGACGGCACATCCATAGACTTGGCAATTTCCGTGTCCGACATGCAAGGCGACGAGGGCCGGACGTTCATCGGCGTCTGTCACGACATCACCGAGCGCAAGCAGGCGGAAGGGGCGCTGCTGGCAAGTGAGCAGGCCTTGCAGGAGCGCGTCGTCGAACTCGAGCTGGCGCAACGGAGACTCGAGCGACAAGGAGAGGACCTGGTCCGTCTGGCCGACGACCTGCTCATCGCGCGCGACGAGGCGAGAGCCGCCGACCGCGCCAAGTCCGAATTCCTTGCCGCGATGAGCCATGAGCTGCGCACGCCCTTGAACGCGATCATCGGTTTCTCGGAGATCATCAAGGGCGAGACCTTCGGGCCGGTGGGTAGCGTGCAATATCGCGATTATGCGAGTGATATTCATGAGTCCGGGCAACACCTGCTCGCTCTCATCAACGACATCCTGGACCTGTCCAAGGTCGAGTCTGGGGTGGACGAACTCCATGAGGAGAATATCGAGGTTCCGGAGATCCTCGAGTCGGTCTTACGACTCGTGCAACAGCGTGCCGAGAATAGTCGCTTGGAGCTTGAACTGGATCTTTCGCAAGACTTGCCGTCGCTATGCGCCGACGAACGCAAGTTGAAGCAGATTCTGGTCAACCTCCTGACCAACGCAATCAAGTTCACCGATGCCGGCGGCAAGGTCACGCTGAGGGCCTGGTGCCGAGGGGACAGCGGCTTCGTGTTTCAAATTATCGATACCGGAATCGGCATTGCGGCCGAAGACATCCCGAAGGCCCTCTCGCAGTTCGGCCAAGTCGACAGCGACCTCGATCGGCAGTACGAGGGCACCGGCCTCGGCTTGCCGCTCACCAAGGCTCTCGTCGAGCTCCACGGCGGCTGTTTCGACCTGCAGAGCCGAGCCGGCGTCGGCACGACGGCTACAGTACGCTTTCCCGCAACGCGCATCATCCGTTCGCGGCACGGCGCATACGCTCCGGGCGTGGACGACCGGGTGGCAGGCTGAGACTTCGGGGCCGCGGTCAGCCCCAAAAGCACGGCGCCTCGCGGCCATGCTCGGTCCTTGCGTCGCCCGGCGCTTTTCCCAATACTCCGCGCGGCTTTTCCCGTTTCCGGTTCGGACCCAGTCGCGAGCGTTTCCATGAGCGAGATCAAGAAAGTCGTGCTCGCCTACTCGGGCGGCCTCGATACCTCGGTCATCCTCAAGTGGCTGCAGGAAACCTACGCCTGCGAGGTGGTCACCTTCACCGCCGACCTGGGCCAGGGCGAGGAGCTGGAGCCGGCGCGGGCCAAGGCCGAGATGCTCGGCGTCAAGGAAATCCATATCGAGGACCTGCGCGAGGTTTTCGTGCGCGACTACGTGTTCCCCATGTTCCGGGCCAACGCGCTCTACGAAGGGGCCTATCTGCTCGGCACCGCGATCGCTCGGCCCTTGATCGCCAAGCGCCAGATCGAGATCGCCGAGGCGACCGGGGCCGACGCCGTCGCCCACGGCGCGACCGGCAAGGGCAACGATCAGGTCCGCTTCGAGCTCAGCTATTACGCGCTCAAGCCCGACATCAAGGTGATCTCGCCGTGGCGCGAGTGGGACCTGACCAGCCGCGCCCAACTGGTCGACTTCGCCCAGAAGCACCAGATCCCGATTGCTAAGGACAAGCGCGGCGAGGCGCCGTTCTCGGTCGACGCCAACCTCTTGCACGTCTCGGCCGAGGGCAAGGTGCTGGAGGACCCCTGGACCGCGCCCGCGGAATACGTCTTCTCGCGCACGGTCGCGCCCGAGGCCGCGCCCGACGCCCCGACCACCATCGAGATCGCGTTCGAAAAGGGCGATCCGGTCGCCATCGACGGCCGGCGCCTGTCGCCGGCCGCGCTGCTCGCCCGGCTCAACGAGCTGGGCGGGGCCAACGGCATCGGCCGGCTCGATCTGGTGGAGAACCGTTTCGTCGGCATGAAGAGCCGGGGCGTCTACGAGACCCCCGGCGGCACGGTGCTGATCGCCGCCCACCGGGCGATGGAATCGATCACGCTGGACCGCGGCGCCGCGCACCTGAAGGACGAGCTCATGCCGCGCTACGCCGAGGTCATCTACAACGGCTTCTGGTTCAGCCCCGAGCGCGAGATGCTCCAGGCGGCGATCGACCGCAGCCAGGAGCGGGTCAACGGCAGGGTGCGGCTCAAGCTCTACAAGGGCAACGTGATCGTCGAGGGGCGCGAGTCGCCCGAGTCGCTCTACAGCCTCGAGCACGTCACCTTCGAGGAGGACACGGTCTACGACCAGCGCGACGCCGAGGGCTTCATCAAGCTCAACGCGCTCAGGCTCCGGCTGCTGAACAGGCAGCGGGGCGGATGAGCGGCGCCCGGCCTCAGTTCGGCAGCGCCGGCACCCCGATGATCCAGGCGTGGGCGTGGAGGAGCGCGGCGTAGAGGGCGAGCGCGCCGGCCGGGCGCCACCAGCCGATGCCCTTCCAGTCGAGTTTGGCCCGCCCGCTCGCGATCGCGGCAAAGGGCACCACGCTGGTGGTCAGCTTGACCGGGCCCCAGTCGGCGCCCAGCGCCGCTTCGCGGCGCTCGTCGATGTGCGCCATGCCGCCCAGGCTGAGCGCCAGGATCCCGCCCATCACCACCATCTCGGCGGCCTCGCCGTTGGCGGCCAGGTGCGACAGCGCCCAGAGCGTCGTGCCCCAGAGGAACGGGTGGCGGGTTACCGAGATGATGCCCGGCGCCCGGCGCGCCGGACCGCCGGCGGCGATCCGCTGCTCGCCGCCGACCATGGTCGGGTTGGTGGTGGTGATCCCGGCCAACACCAGGAAGATCGCGACCGGCATGACCAAGCTCGGCACCCAGTTGAGGACCGGATCCGGGGCCCAGACTTCGAAAGCGGGCGCCTCGCGGTAGGCCGCCAGCATCCACAGGAAGGCGGCCGCCACCGCAAGCGAGTAGAGCGACAGGAAACCGCCCTGCCCCAGGGTTCTCGCCAGCGGCGCGCGCAACGGGCGGCTCGACAGCAGGAAATGGCCGAAGACGAACACCGCCGTGGCCGCGATCAACGCATCCAGGCTTCCGATCATCGCAGGTTCCCCCTTATACCAAAGGTCCTTAGCAATGACCCATAGAGACGGTTTCCCAAGGCTTTCGGCCAGGAGCGCGTGGCGCGGCGATGCGGGACATCGG
>JACZWN010000216.1:4819-5193 GCA_022572105.1 Pseudomonadota bacterium
TTCCGGTCGGGCAAGCGAACCGCCGGCGGGCGTCGGCAAGCCTTGACGATGCCCCGCATCGCCCGCGGCTTCCCTCCTACCCGGCGGATCGCCTGCCCGATCTCTATGGGTCATTGCTAAGGACCTTTGGTATTATCCCGCGCGATTATGGGAATCTCTCCGAGTCGGGTCCAGAGGGCGATTTGCGGAGGCCGGCCGACAGGGTGATCCGGCGCCCGCGACGGTGCGCGGGCATCCGTGCTAGAGAGGGGACATGGAATCCGAGCGAAATTCGGCCGGACGGGCGTCCGGCCCGCCCGGGGAGGGTCCCGAGGACACGGCGCGCGACGACCCGGTCGCGCGGGCGATCCTCGATCTGATCGAGACCGTGCCGC
>JACZWN010000217.1 GCA_022572105.1 Pseudomonadota bacterium
GCGCATGGCTTGCGATGCCGTGCATCGCTACGCCACGCGCTCCTGGCCGAAAACCTTGGGAAACCGTCTCTATGGGTCATTATCAACGCTCCTTGGTATAAGCCGCCCGTGGGCGCACGAGGTCGGCTATTGCGATGCGGATTCTGGCATCCCCGGGGCGGGCGAGGACGGGAGGCGGCTAGACCGTGCTGACCCACATCGTCCAACGCCTGCTGATCATGATCCCGACGCTGCTCGCGATCAGCCTGATCATCTTCGTCATCATCCAACTGCCCCCCGGCGACTACTTCGAGAGCATGATCGCCGAGATCGAGGGGCGGGGTGAAACCGTCGATAAGGAACTGATCGCGTTCTTGAAGCACCAATATGGCTTCGACCGGCCGATGTGGGAGCAATACCTGGTCTGGGTCTGGGGCCTCGTGCGGGGCGACATGGGCTACTCCTTCGAGTTCGAGCTGCCGGTCAACGAGGTCGTCGGCGACCGGCTCTACCTGACCGCGCTGGTGTCGTTTGTGACCATCTTGTTCACCTGGGCCATAGCGTTTCCGATCGGCCTCTATTCGGCGGCCCGGCAATACAGCTGGGGCGACTACACGCTGACCTTCCTCGGCTTCATCGGCCTGGCGACGCCCAACTTCCTGCTGGCGCTGGTCCTGCTCTACGTCGCCAACGTCATGTTCGGCACCTCGATCGGCGGGCTCATGGACCCCGAATACATCGACCAGGCCTGGACCTGGGCCAAGTTGGGCTCGGTGCTCGAGCATATCTGGATCCCGGTGATCGTGATCGGCACCTCGGGCACCGCCGGCATGATCCGGCGCCTGCGCGCCAATCTGCTGGACGAGCTCGAGAAGCAGTACGTCGTGACCGGGCGCGCCAAGGGCCTGCATCCGCTCAAGCTGCTGCTCAAGTACCCGTTCCGGCTCGCGGTCAACTTCTTCATCGCCGACATCGGCAGCCTGCTGCCGAGCATCATCTCGGGCGCCGCCGTGGTCGAGATCGTGCTGTCGCTGCCGACCACCGGGCCCATGCTCCTGACCGCGCTGAAAAGTCAGGACATGTACCTGGCCGGGTCGTTCCTCATGTTCCTGGCCTTCCTGACCGTGATCGGCGTGCTCGTCTCGGACCTGGCGCTAGCCATGCTCGACCCGCGCATCCGGCTCCAAGGGGGGGCGACGCGATGACGCCGCCGAGCGACACCGCGGCCGGCCGGCGCATCGAGCACTTCGTCTCGAGCGAGCCCTTCGACCCCTATTCGATCGAGCGGCTGACGCCGGAACAGGAGCGCTATTACTTGGCGTCCCAGTGGCAACTCATGTGGTGGAAGCTGCGCCACCACCGGGTCGCCGTCTTCAGCGGGCTGGTGCTGCTGGTCATGTACGGCACGATCATGATCAGCGAGTGGATCGCGCCCTACAACCTGCACGCCCAGCACACCGACTACATCTATGCCCCGCCCCAGGCGGTGCACCTGTTCCACGAGGGCGAGTTCGTCGGGCCATTCGTCTACGGCTGGTCGTTCCGCCTCAACATGGAAACCCTTCAGCGCGAGTACACGCAGGACCCGAGCCAGATCCATCCGATCCGCTTCTTCTGCCTCGGCGACGAGTACGAGTTCTGGGGCTTCGCGCCGATGCGTTTCCACCTGATGTGTCCGGCCGAGGAGGGGACGCTGTTCCTGCTCGGCACCGACCGGCTCGGCCGGGACATGTTCTCGCGCATCATCTACGGCGCGCGCATCTCGCTCACCGTCGGGCTGATCGGCATCTCGATCAGCTTCTCCCTCGGCCTGTCCATCGGCGGCGTCGCCGGTTATTACGGCGGCACCATCGACGTCATCATCCAGCGGATCATCGAGATCTTCCGCTCGTTCCCGGAGATTCCGCTGTGGATGGCGCTCTCGGCGATCCTGCCGGTGAACTGGAGCCCGGTGCTGATCTACTTCGGCATCACCGGCATCCTCGGCCTCTTGGATTGGACCGGCTTGGCGCGCGCGGTGCGCTCCAAGCTACTCGCACTGCGCGAAGAGGATTACTGCACCGCGGCGCTCTTGATGGGCGCCTCGCCGCGGCGGATCATCGCGCGCCACCTCATGCCCGGCTTCATGAGCCACCTGATCGCCTCGGCGACGATTTCGATCCCGACCATGATCCTGGGCGAGACCGCGCTCAGCTTCCTGGGGCTGGGCTTGCGCCCGCCGATCACCAGTTGGGGCGTGCTGCTCAACGAGGCGCAGAACATCAACGTGGTCGCGCTCTATCCCTGGCTCATGCTGCCGGTCATCCCGGTGATCGTGTTGATCCTCGCCTTCAACTTCTTCGGCGACGGCCTGCGCGACGCCGCCGATCCGTATAAATAGGCGAATCGAAGCGGCCTCGATTGCGGCCCGGGCTGGCCGAAAGCCGCCGCCTCGGCTATCAAGGGAGGCGCCGGTCGTGCGCCGTGCCTTCGCGCGGCGGGGCGACGCAACGAGGTCGTGGCTTCAAGGCAGGGAGGAAACCGTGAGAGCGAACAGGCTGCGCGAGATTTGGCGTCGGGGCGGCGCCGCGGTCAACGGCTGGCTGGCGATCCCGAGCGGCGTCTCGGCCGAGGCCATGGCCCACCAGGGCTGGGATTCGCTGACCATCGACATGCAGCACGGGCTGGTCGACTACGCCAGCGCGGTGCCCATGCTCCAGGGCATTTCGACCACCGAAACGGTGCCCTTGGCACGCGTGCCCTGGCTCGAGCCGGGGATCATCATGAAGGCGCTGGATGCCGGCGCCTACGGCATCATCTGCCCCATGGTGAACACGCGCGCGGACGCCGAGAAGTTCGTCGGCGCCTGCCGCTACGCGCCCGATGGCTACCGCAGCTTCGGGCCGACCCGGGCGCTGCTTTACGCCGGCGCCGACTATCCGGAGCACGCCAACGAGACCGTGCTCGCGATTGCCATGATCGAGACCCGGGCGGCGCTCGACAATCTGGAGGCGATCGTGAGCACGCCGGGCCTGGACGGGGTCTACATCGGGCCCGCGGACCTGGCGCTCTCGCTCGGCCACAAACCCAAGTTCGACCACACCGAGCCGGAGCTCCTGGAGCCGATCGAGCGCATCCTGAACGCCGCCAAGGCGCACGGGGTCATGCCCGGCATCCACTGTGGCTCGGCCGCCTACGCCAAGCGCATGATCGACCTCGGCTTCCAGTTGGTGACGCTGTTGTCCGACCAGCGCCTGCTGGTCGCCGCCGCCAAGGGCATCGTCGACGACCTGCGCGGCCTGGGCGTGGAGGGCGCCGAAAGCGCACCATCGGAGACCGGCCCCTACTGAGCCGAGCCGTCGCCGGTGCCCCGATGCGGCAACGCAAGACCTGACCCCGACTAAAACAATTCTAAATGGGGTCAGGTCGGCTTGGCCGAGCTGTCCACTTATCCACAGGCCTGCGGCGGGCCGGGTCGAGATTTCCCTGAACGAGCAAATTCACGCCATCAAAACCGCGCTGGAGGTCCGTATCAACGAGACTTGGTTTCAAATGTCCGGCATGGCCGCGTCGCACGGGCGCCACCGATAGGTCGCCGGAACCCATGGCTGCCGCTTGTTCCGGGGCAGCGGTCCTTGGTTTTCGATCGATGCGGGCGAGAACGGCCCGGCGGTTCATACCGAGGATCAGGTCTCCGCGAGCAGCTTTTCCGCCAGCGCCTTCTTGGCGTCCTTGTCGAGCTTCTTGATCTCGTTGGAGAGCACCCGCTCGTTGACCGCCTGGTTCCAGTAGTCGAGGGAATCGAAGCCGAGCAGCGCGTACTTGCCGACGAACTGGCGCAGCACCTCGTTGGTCGGCCCCATGACCCAGCCGGCCTTGCCGTCGCGCAGGTAGCGCTCGATGCCGAGCGCCGGCTTGTAGCCGGTGCCGCCGCAGGCGTGCAGCATCTTGTCCGAGACGTGGGTGACGTTCTTGGCGGCGCAGAACTTGACCTGCCACATCCAGGGCAGGTAGTCGGCGCGCGGCAGCACCGAGGCGTCCTCGTGGATCGACCAGTCGCAGCCGCCGGTCGCGTCGTCCATGGCCTTGGCCATCTGGAAGGTGAAGGCGCGCGAGGTGTTGGTGTCGATGATCGCCTCGCCGACGTAGTCCTGGATGGTCGGGTAGTCGCACACCCGCAAGCCCACATCGACGTGCTTCTTGCGCGTGGTGTGTGCCTTGGTGATGTCGATCATGGCCATGGCGATGCCGTTCCAGCACGACGAGGAGCAAAGCAGGAAGAAGGGGTCGACCGCCTCGTCGTTGGAGTCGGCGCCGTCGCCGACCGCGCCGATCAGGCGGTTCTCGGGGATGACCAGGTTGTTGACCTTGATCGGGCCGGACTGGTTGCCGCGCAGGCCCATGCCGTCCCAGCTCGCCGGGTCCGCCTCGATCTCGTCGCCCAGGATCAGGAAGCACGACAGGTTCGAGTAGTCGCCGGCGAAGTCGGGGCTGGTGGTCTGCACCACGTACCAGTCGGCGAAGCCGCCCGAGGTCGTCCAGGAGGCCTTCTTGGACACCTTCCAGCCCTCGTCCACGCGCTCGGCCGAGGACGAGATCGGATACCAGAAGTGGGAGCCGGTCTCGGGGTCGGAATACGACAGCGTGCCGACCAGGCAGTCGGTGTCGATCCGGCGCATGATGTCCTGGATCGCCTCGTTGCCGTGATGGCGCAGCATCGCGGCCGCCACCGCGCTCAGGTGCATGGTGTAGCACATGGCCGTGCTCGGGCAGCCGTAGCGCGCGATGGTCTCGACCGCCATGGCCGCGCAGACATGGTCCTGGCCCATGCCGCCCAATTCCTTGGAGACCAGAAGGCCGAGGAAGCCGTTCTCGGCGAGCAGCCGGAAGTTTTCGCGCGGGAACAGCAGCTGCTTGTCGCTCTCGACCGCGTTGTCGCGCATGTTCGACTGGCACAGGTCGATCAGCGTGCTCTGCAACGCCCGCTGCTCGGGCGTGAGCAGCCACTGCGGATCGAAGTCGTAGCCGAGACCCCAGAACTCCTCGCCGCCCCACATCTTGGTGTCACTCATCGTCGCCCCCTGCTCGTCTTGGCCGGTGATGTCGCGGCCCTTATACCAAAGGTCCTTGATAATGACCCATAGAGACGGTTTCCCAAGGCTTTCGGCCAGGAGCGCGTGGCGCGGCGATGCAAGGCATCGCAAGGCATGCGCGACGCCGTCCGAAAGCC
>JACZWN010000218.1 GCA_022572105.1 Pseudomonadota bacterium
CGCCACGCGCTCCTAGCCGAAAGCCTTGGGAAGCCGTCTCTATGGGTCATTATCAGCGCTCCTTGGTATAAGTTCCACACGCGCTGTCCTCACGCCCAGGATCGCTGCAAGGTGGAAACGCCTGAATGGCGCGAGATCGACGACGATCACTTCGTCTCCTGTCACTTTGCCGATGAGCTGAGCCTATAGCGCGCGCGACTCCCTTATCGATGTTGCCTGTCCTCCCGCGGTAAGGAGGAAACGCCGGTAATGGGTTGACCGGGGGCGAGTCATGAGCGCACCGAGGAACATTCTCTTCATAGAGGAACGTCCTTGAGCATGCGCGTCCGCTTCGTGCTTTCGAGCCGGGTCAGATTTCAAACTGAAGCACGGGGCCCGATCGGGACGGCCGGGTTCACGAGGCCGCGGCGCTCTTGATTTGTTCCTCGTGGTATTCCGGCACCAGGTGCCGAAGCAGCCTGATGACCGCATCGCCCCGCTCGCCGGCGCAAAGTTCCGCCATCTCGTCCAGGCTGCGGCCGAGCAGTTCGAGGTTGGCGGTGCGCGGTGCGGCCAGCCGCAGGCCCGGGTGGCCGGTCTCGATTGCGGGCTCGGCCTGGTGGAACAGTTCCTCGCGCAGCTTCTCGCCCGGGCGCGGGCCGGTCACCACGATCTCGATGTCCTTGTCGGGCCGCAGGCCGGCCAGGCGGATCATCTGGCGGGCGAGATCCATGATCTTGACCGGCTCGCCCATGTCGAGCACGTAGATCTTGCCGGCCTCGGCGCGCGGCGCCTCCAGGCCCAGCGCCGAGGCTTGGAGAACCAGCTCGACGGCCTCGCGCACGGTCATGAAATAGCGCGTCATCTCGGGGTCGGTGACCGTCAGTGGCCCGCCGGCGGCGAGCTGCCGGTGGAACAGGGGCACCACCGAACCGGTCGAGCCGAGCACGTTGCCGAAGCGCACGGTGATGAAGCGGGTGGCGAACCTGGCGCCGCGGCGCGCGGCGATGTCGAGGGCCTGGCAATAGGATTCGGCCAGGCGCTTGGTCGCGCCCATGACGCTGGTCGGGTTGACCGCCTTGTCGGTCGAGATCAGCACCATGGCGGCGACGCCGGCCTGGCGGCAGGCGTCCGCCGCATTCCGGGTGCCGATGACGTTGGTGAGCACGCCCTCTACCGGGTTGGCCTCGACCATCGGCACGTGCTTGAGCGCGGCCGCGTGGAACACCAGCTCCGGGGCCTCGCGCGCCATGACCTGGTCGAGGCGCCCCCGGTCGCGCACGTCGCCCAGCACCAGGGTCCGGGACAGCGCCGCGTGCGCCTCGCCGAGCTCGAGCCCGATCGAATAGAGCAGGTACTCCGAGTTGTCGAGCAGGCTCAGGTGCGCCGGTTGGAAGGTCGCGATCTGGCGCACCAGCTCGGCGCCGATCGACCCGCCCGCGCCGGTCACCAGCACGCGCCGGCCCGCGACCAGGCGGCCCATGGCCCCCCGGTCGAGCGGGGTCCGGGTGCGCCCGAGCAGGTCCTCGATGGCGACCGGCCGGGGCTCGAAGCGCGCCGCCTCGCCGCTCCTGAATTCGGTCAGGCGCGGCAGCCGGGCGATGGTCATGCCGCGCGCGTCGGCGAGATCCAGGAGGCCCTCGAATTGTGCGCGCGTCGGCTGCTTGGTCAGGATGAAGCGCTGCGGCCTTTGACCGTTGCGCGCGAGCGCCGCCAGGATGCCGACCAGATCGTCGAGATGCCCGAGGACCGGGACGCCGTGGATGCGCCGCCCCACGCGGGTGCCCTTCTCGTCGGCGACACCCACGACCTGGTAGGCCGCGTCGCGGTCGCGCGCCATTTCGCGGATGAAGACCTCGGCCGCATCGCCCGCGCCGATCAGAAGAACCGGAACCCGCGTGTGCGTGCCGCGCTCCAGCACGTGGTCGAAGCCGCGGTCCTTGAAGACCCGGTAGAGCAGGCGCGGCGCGGCCAGCAGGAAGGCCAGGACCAGCCAGTTGATGATCAGGAACGAGCGCGGCAACTGGTCGAGCCGGGTGATCAGGAAGGTGACCGGCAGGAAGATCAGCAGCGACAGCGTGACCGCGCGCGCGATCGCCACCAGATCGTTCATCGACGCATAGCGCCAGATCCCCTGATACAGGCCCGTGGTCCAGAACACCGCGCCGCAGACCGCGGTGAACAGGACCAGCGCCAGCCAAAGGTTCGCCGAATCGAACGGCACCCCCTCGACGCCGAGCCGCAGCACCAGCGCCGCGACGAAGGAGACGGCGGCCATGGTCAGGTCGTGCAGGAACGCGACCATCTGGCGCGATAGGCGGGCGATAGGCGGTGCGACTGTATTTTCATCGGCCGCGAAGCCTTCCCCCTGGACCGGACCCGCTCGTTCCGACGCCCACGAAACCTAGCCCCACGAAACCTAGCACTGAAGCGCGATCCCTTCCATAGCGGACCTTCACGCGCGCTAAAGCGGACCTTAACACACGCGCGCTACGCGGCCGGGCGGGCGCGCCGTTCCAGGATCGCGAGCAGCACGGCGACGGCGAGCGCGGCGCCGGCCATGGCGGGCCAGACGTAACCCAATGCCGCGGCGCCGGCACAGGCAATCAAGACCGCGTTGCAGGCGAGCACTTGGATGGCGACCCGTCCATGGGAGGACCCGCCGTGCACGGCGCGCTGATAGAAATGCTCCCGGTGGGCGCGCCAGACCTTCGCCCCGCGCGCACCGCGCCCCACCAGCGTGATCGTCGCAGCGGGTGATTGAGATCCAGTCCGGTAACACCTGGGCGAGGACGATATCGTGCGATTCGACGATATCTACGGGCGGGTTGAGGACTAACGGCGGCCAATTGAGACAACGCCGCACGAAGTCTAACTAATGCATTCCCGCCACCAAATGGCAGTCTCCGCCAGGCCCTGGTCCACCGTGAAGGGAGGCTGCCAGTCGAGTTCGCTGCGAATTCGGCGGTCGTCCACTGTCAGGGACCCGAGCAGCCGCTGCGCCGCCGCCCTCCGGCCGATGCAGCCCGCCGCCAGCCTCAGGACGCCTTCGGGCAGGGGGAAAAGCGGCGCCCGGCGGCCCAGCGCGGCCGCGAGACGGCGCACGAGCGCGGGCGTCGAAAGGTCCTCGCCGTCGCGGATCAAAAACGTCCGGCCCGCGGCGCCGTCATGGGACAGGCAGAGGTCGACGGCGTCGACCAAGTTGCCGAGGTAAAGCAGGCTGCGCCGGTTGGCAATCGCTGCGAGCGGCAGCGGAACGCCGCGCTCGATCAGGCGGAGGAGGGACAGGAAGTTGCCCTTGACGCCGGGTCCGTAAACGAGTGGCGGGGGCAGGAGCACCACCTCCAATTGAAGCTGGTTCGCGATCTCCCGAAGTCCCGCCTCGGCCTCACACTTCGAAATGCCGTAGGGATCCTCGGGATGGGGGGGGCTGGCGTCGGTCAAGGGACCGTCCGGGCTGGCATCGCCCAACGCCTTCACGCTGCTCAGAAACACGAACCGACCGACCCCGGCGCGCGCGGCGGCGCGGGCCAACTGCAACGTACCCTCGACGTTGGTCTGGCGGAAGGACGCGAGCGGGTCTTCGGCACGCTCGCGCATGACATGAACGCGCGCGGCCAGATGCGCGACCGCGTCAACGCCTTCCAGCGCCGCGGTCCAATTCGTATTCGGGCCAATATCGCCCACGATGCGTGGCTGGCAACCCTCGGGCAGCCGCGCCTGGTTGCGTACCGCGGCGCTTACCTGCCATCCCCGGCGCCCGAGGTCCTGGCACAGCGCCCGCCCCACGAACCCCGTCGCGCCAGTGACGAGGACCCTCATCACTGAGCGCGCGCTCGAACGGCGCCATAGAGCGCCATCGTCTGTTCGACGACCTTGGCCTCGGAAAACTCGCGCTCGACCAGCTCGCGCGCGGCCGCGCCCAGGCGCTGGCGCAGTGACTTGTCGCGGGCCAGGGCTTCCAGCCCGTCCGCCAAGGCCGCCACGTCCCTCGGCGGCACCAGGATTCCGGTGATCCCGTCGACTACGATCTCCCGGCAGCCCGACATGTTCGTCGCCAGCATCGGTCGCGCACTCGCGCCGGCTTCGAGCAGGGATTTTGGCACTCCCTCACCATAGTAAGACGGCAGAACGGCGATGTGGCTGCCCGCCCAAATCCTGGCGATGTCGGAGCGCTCGCCCCACCAGGCGACGTCGCCGGAGCGATCCCAGTCGCGCAGCTGGTGCTCTGGGATCGAGGCCGGATTCTCCGGATCGGGCGAGCCAACCAGTACCACCCTGAGTCGAACCTTGCGCCGTCGGAGCAGCCGGGCCGCTTGGACCAATTCACCCACCCCCTTGTCCCAGAGCATGCGGGAAACCATGACGGCAACCGGCATGCCGTCGGGCTCATTGGTGCCAGCGAAAGCCTTGGTATCGACACCCGAGCCACGAATCAAAGCGACGCGTTCGGCAGCCACTGTCCCATCGACCATCGCCGCCACATCGTCCGGGTTCTGCAGGATGACCCGGCTGTTGCTTCGATCGAGCAGCCAGCGGAACGCCATCTTGACGAACGGCCGCAATGCCCGGGCCTTGAGCCGAGTCGAGGTGAAGACGTAGCCCATGCCCGCAAGGGCGTTGACCACGGCGGGCACGCCGGTCATCGCGGCGGCGAAAGAGCCGACGTGGTGGACCAGTTCGGGCCGTTCGCGCCGATAGAGTCGCAGCAGCCCCGCGATCGCCGCGATCTCGCGCCAGGGCGCCAGGCTGCGCCGGCGCAACCCGATCGGGACGAGCCGGAAGCCTTCGCGCCGGATCCTGTCGCCGTGAGACCCGACCCGCGTGGCGACGACGACGTCCCATCCGGCCGACCGCGCGGCGCGGGCGATCGGCAATCGGTGGGAGCAGAAGTACCAGTCTTCGGTGACGAGATAGAGCAAGACCGGTTTGTCAGGCGTGGCAGGCACTGTTCGGCTTCCGTCCAGTGATTGGGCATCCTCGGCTGACATCGAGCCCAGCCGTCAAACGCCGTGGTAGTCCCGGTACCACTCTACGAAGCGCGGCAGGCCCTCTTCGATGGTCGTGCTTGGCTCGAACCCGAGATCGCGCCGCGAGGCCTCGATGTCCGCGTAGGTATCCTTGACGTCGCCGGGCTGCATGTCCTCGAGGACCTTGACCGCTTCGCGCCCGCAGGCCCGCTCCAGCACCGCAATGAAGCG
>JACZWN010000219.1 GCA_022572105.1 Pseudomonadota bacterium
TCGTCAACCATACGGCGGACGTGATCCAGTATCGCGAATGCGCCGAGGGATCGCCCTGCCCCTATCGTGACCGCGCGAGCTATCCCTATCAGCGGCGCGGCGGGGTGACTGGTCAGGCGATCAATCCGGGCTTTGCAGGCGACGATGTTCAGACGGCCGCGAACTTCGCCAAGCTGGCCGACCCGAATTATGCCTACACACCTTATGTCCCGGCGGCCGAGGAGAACGCCAAGACCCCGGCCTGGCTCAACGACCCGATCTACTACCACAATCGCGGCAACACGACCTTCGAGGATGAAAGCTCGACCACCGGCGATTTCTCGGGGTTGGACGATCTCTACACCGAAAACCCGCGCGTAATCGCGGGGATGATCGATATCTATGGCAGCTGGATCGACCGGTTCGGCATCGACGGCTTCCGCATCGACACCGCCAAGCATGTGAACCCGGAATTCTGGCGCAGCTTTGTCCCCGCCATGCTGGAACGCGCCAAGGCCAAGGGCATTCCGAACTTCCATATCTTTGGCGAAGTGACGGCGGGGATGGACCCCGGCTATCTCGCCCGCTGGACCAAGGTCGCGGACTATCCGGCCGTCCTCGACTTCGCCTTCATGAACGCGGTGATCCAGACGGTCGCGGAGAACAAGCCGACCCGCACGCTGGCCAGCCTGTTCGAGGGCGATGTCCTTTACGCCAAGGGCGAGGCGACCGCGGACATCCTGCCGACCTTCCTCGGCAATCACGACCATGGCCGCTTCGCGCGTGACGTGCGGGCCGCGAATCCGAACGCATCGGACGAGGAAATCCTGAAGCGCGTCGAACTGGGTCACGCCATGCTGCTGACCCTGCGCGGCGTGCCGACCATCTATTCGGGTGACGAGCAAGGTTTCGCAGGCGACGGCAATGATCAGGATGCGCGCGAAGACATGTTCGCCAGCAAGGTCGCCAGCTATAACGACAACACGCTCGTCGGCACGAGGAAGACGACTGCGACCGACAGCTTCGTGACCAGCCACCCGCTCTACCGCGAGATCGCCAGCCTCGCCCGCCTGCGTGTCGCCAATCCGGCGCTGACCCGAGGGCGACAGATAATCCGCGCACGCGGCGATGCGCCGGTGGTCGCCGGCGAGTCCGCGGTGGCCGGCCTGGCCGGGGCGCTGGGCGCCCTCCAGGACCCGGCGCTCGCCGAGGCCCTCGGCCTCGACCCAGACTCCCGCGTTCTGGTGTTCGGCACCGAAGGCGCGACCGACCCGGAGCTCTACGCGAAGATCGTCGGCCGCGCGCCCGTGGACGTGGTGGCGGCGGCAACGGAGTAATACCAAGGCGAGTGACCACCGGAATTACGCAATGTATAAGGGTTGACCGCGAACCTACCGACCGTCCGGCGCCAAGCTCGATCGCGCCCGCCACTCCCGCGCCCGCGGTCGAGCCTCGACTCCCGCTCCGGCCCCGTCTCCGGTATAGTCGCGCCTGCTAGGGTCGCCCCCGGCTGGAGTGCCGGACGGCGGCCTCGGGATGACGACTCGTGGCGGAGGGCGAGCATGCCTGAGCGCGGACATGCCTGACGGGGGCGAGGCCGTTTCGGTGCAGGTGCTGGGCGCCATCGCCGAGGCGCCGGCCGCGGCCTGGGACGCCTGCGCCGGCACCGACAACCCCTTCGTCGGCCACGCCTTCCTGAGCGCCTTGGAGGACAGCGGCTCGGCCGTGGCCGAGCACGGCTGGCAGCCCCGGCATCTGGTGGTCCCGGACCGGGACGGCGGCTTCCTAGGTGTCGTGCCGCTCTACCTCAAGAGCCATTCCTACGGCGAGTACGTGTTCGACTGGGGCTGGGCCGACGCCTACGGGCGCGCCGGCGGCGCGTACTACCCCAAGCTTCAGGCCTGCGTTCCCTTCACCCCGGTGACCGGGCCGCGCCTGCTGGTGCGCCCCGATGCCGATATCGACGCGATTACCGCCGCGCTGATCGCCGCCATGACCGAGATCGCCCGCCGCTACGAGATCTCCTCGCTTCACGTCACCTTCTGCACCGAGGACGATTGGGTGCGCCTCGGCGCGGCCGGGTTCCTGCAGCGCATCGGCCGCCAGTTCCACTGGGAGAACCGGGGCTACGGGTGCTTCGACGACTTCCTGGGCGGCCTCGCCTCGCGCAAGCGCAAGGCGATCCGCAAAGAGCGGCGCAAGGTGGCCGAGAGCGGCATCGTGCTGCGCACGCTGTGCGGCGAGGCCATCGAGCCCGGCCACTGGGACGCCTTTCACCGCTTCTACATGGCGACCGCCGACCGCAAGTGGGGAAATCCCTATCTGACCCGCGATTTCTTCCACCGGCTGGGCGCGACCATGGCCGAGCGCGTGGTCCTGATCCTCGCCGAGGACCGGGGGGAGCCGGTCGCCGGCGCGTTCAACCTGCTCGGCAGCGACGCCCTCTACGGCCGCAACTGGGGCGCGCTCGGCCACTACCGCTTCCTGCATTTCGAGGCCTGCTACTACCGGGCCATCGAGTTCGCCATCGAACGGGGCTTGAGCCGCGTCGAGGCGGGCGCCCAGGGCGAGCACAAGATCCAGCGCGGCTACCTGCCGGTTCCGACCTACAGCGCCCACTGGATCGCCGATCCCGCGTTCCGGAACGCGGTCGAGCGCTTCCTGGAGCAGGAACGGCGGGAAGTGGACTACGAGATCGGCGCTCTGGCCGAATATAGTCCGTTCCGCAAGGACGGAGACTGAGCAGGCTTCCGGTCGCCCTTGCGGGGCTCCGCCCTCACCACTTTTTGCACTGCTTGAACAGGCGTTTATAGCTGGCCGGCGAATCGATCTTCGCCTGCGCGGCCCCGAGCGCCTTGGCCATCTCGCGGAACAGCGGCTCGGCCAGATCCTTCATCAGCGCCCGCACCTCCGACTTGGCCTGCTCGGGCGAGCCGACCAGGACCGGCCGCTGCCCCGTGGGAATGCGCAACGAGGTCAGCACCCAGCGCAGGCGCGGAATGTAACGGTTGATGAGCTCGCGCGAAGTGCGGATGTGCTGCCGCTCGTGGGCCAGGACCGCCCGGTAAGGACAGGTGCCGCGGCGATACTCGCGGGCCACGTAAATGTCGGACGAGGGGTGATGGATGGTCAGTTCCGTGCGCCGTACCCAGAAGCAGAAGGCCTCCCCTTCCGGCCGCCATGCGAATTCGACCCGCCAGCCGAAATCGAGCCCGGTGTTGGCCACGCCCAGGATCCGCCCGCGCGGCCCATGGACTGCCATGCGGCCGAGCTCGGCGATGCCGCGGTCGTGATGGAGCCGCGCTTTGGGGATATCGATGTCGAGGTCGATGTCGTACGAAATCTCCGGCGAGCCCTGGCATTGCGCCGCCGCGGCGCCCGAAACCACGGGCGTCGGGATGACCAGCGCCGCCGCCAGCAACACCGCCCGAGACCGCATCCTTCCGATCATGCGTCCACGCGACATCACATGCTTTCCCCGCCGCCCCGCCGGGCGCGATCATAGCCGATGCGCGCGGGATCCGGGGGCCGTTTCCCACGGGCCTGCCTGTACGCGCTGTCGCTGGACCTGGCGCAACAGAGCGCCTTCGGTCCGGGCGTCGAGCTGGTCGTCAATGCCGAGGACGAGCACTTGGAGATGTTCGAGCACAGCGACGCCGCCAAGGCCCAGGCAAAGGCCAAGTCCGAAGCGAAGGCCCAGGCCGCGAAGCGCGTCGCCGCCGCCGAATAGCGCGAACGCGCGAGGGCTTTGCGAACCCGGACCAGGGTGTATACTCGTAAAGAGCTTCGGGGTTGGATTTAGAGATTGCCACAGCGACGTCAGAGGTGGACCCCTTAGTCCAGTGTCGGTTCAGAGTTATCTTCAGATGACCTCAATCCCTGCATGATTGTGAAAGATGCGCCCTGGGGGGTTCTGAGGTGCATGACAAACCAGAGGGAGGAAAACATGAGTAAAGATACGACCAGTCGTCGGTTGTTGCTTCAGTCTCTTGCCGCATTACCTGCGGCAGCGTTGGTCATGGGGCCCCAAACGGCCATGGCGGCGGCGAGCAAGATAATCACCTTCGATGGAAGCATAATGGTGGCCGGTGGAAAAATCGAGATTCGCGCCTTTGGCTGGGCGGCTGAAACGGCGGATGGCTGGACTGGTATTGTCGTAGATGCAGGAATTGCCAACGCCATGAGGGACATGGTGGGCACGGCGGCAGGCATGACTGCGGTGGTTCCCAAGGGTATGTCCGGAACCATCAATGGTCACATGAACAAGGATGGCGTTCGCGGCACCAGCGTCTGCTTCGAGGAGGTGACGAGCGCCAGCATCTCCGGGTCCAAGGTGGTCATCGAGGGCAAGCTGATCGCCGCGGAGAACCCATTGATCTTCAAACCCGGAGACGCGATGAGGATGGAAGGCGACGCCAGCACCGGGGAGTTCAAATACATGCTGCGTGGCGGTGGAAAGGACAACACGTTCGACATGAAGGGAGTCATCCTGATCTCCTGATGAGCACGACGAAGGCGACCAATTTCCAGCACCGAACCGGTGAGCAGGATAAATTCACTCATCCTAAAGTTGTGGGCTAAAGTTGGGGGCGTCGGTTCCCAGAACCAGGGACGATATCGGGCTAGGGACGTACACCGGGTCTAGCTATCGACGCCCCCCAACCGCAGCCATGTTCGAGGGCTGCGCAGTTGGCGGGGCTGATGCATTTGGCTATGAGCGCGTCTCGGGGCGCCTATCCGATACTCGACCGAGCCGACCCTTGCGAGTTTACGCCCTAATCCGCGCCCCAGGCCCCGAGTAGGTCGGCGGCCGAGGTTTCCTCGAGCGGTGGCCGGCTTTCCGGCGGCTGGCCATCGAACAGCGCCGGAAACAGCACCTCGACCCGGGGCTCGGGTCCGGGCGTGCGGCGCACCAGGCCGCGCGCCTGGATTTGCGGGTCGTCGGGCACCTCGGCCGGATCGAGCACCGCCTGGTAGCAGCAGTCCACCGCGGCCAGCAGCCGCTCCCAATGCGCGCGCGGGCGGGCGCCGATGAGGGCGGCGACCTCGGCGATCAGCGCCTCCTGGGGCAGGGGCTCCCATTGGCGCGCGATCCAGTCCTCGCGGCCCAGCGCACGGCAGAAGTTAGCCCAGAACTTGGCCTCGAGCGCGCCCAGGGTGACGAAGCGCCCATCCGCGGTCTG
>JACZWN010000033.1 GCA_022572105.1 Pseudomonadota bacterium
GGCCTCGGAACGCAAGCCTATCTCAGGGCAAGGCGTACCTATCGGCCTCATCCCAAGGATCAGGCCTGGGGTAGGGGCAGCGCGGAGAAGCCGAGGTACCGGCTGGCGACGTAAGCCGCGTAGGCGAGCAAAAATACCGCCCCCATGGCGCGCCCGATGGTGCCGCGGCGTACGATCCAGATCAGGAAGAACACCGTGACGCCGAGCATGACCCAAAGGTCGAAGGCGGCCACGTCCGCCGGAATCGCCAGGGTCCCGAACAGCGGCACCACGCCCATGACCCCCAAGATGTTGAAAATGTTGGAGCCCAGCACGTTGCCGAGGGCCAGGTCGGAATGCCGGCGCAGCGCCGCCACGACGGCGGTCGCCAGCTCGGGCAGCGAGGTGCCCACGGCCACCAGGGTCAAGCCGATGGTCGCCTCGGACAGGCCGAAACCGCGCGCCAGTTCCACGGCCCCGGTGACCAGGAAATGACTGCCGGCGACCACGCCGACCAGCCCGGCCGCGAGCACCAGCAGGCTGCCCGGCAGGGTTCCGACCAGGATCCTCGGGCGGTCCTCGAAGGCTTCGACCTCCTTGAGGTGCAGCGCCGCCTCCGGGTCGCCGCCCGGCGCGCCCGCCCGCTCGGCCCGGTAGCTGAACCAGGAAAAGACGATGAGGACGCCGAGCATGGGCGCCGCCGCCCAGGGGGTCACCGCGCCGAACAGGCCGAGGACCACGAGCACGACGCTCGCGGCCACGAGAATCGAGCCGTTGAACCGGATCGAGCCGGGCTCGCTCACGACCGGAAAGATGAGCGCCGCGCAGCCGACGACCAGCAGGATGTTGGCGATGTTGGAGCCGACGACGTTGCCGATGGCGATGCCCGATGAGCCGCTCAGGTGCGCCTCCAGGCTGACCATGAGCTCCGGCGCGCTGGTGCCGTAGGCGACGATGGTCAGACCGATGACCAGCGGCGAGACGCCGAGCCGGCGCGCCAGGGTGACCGCGCCGCGGACCAGAATATCGCCGCCGAGCAGCAGCAGGGCGAGGCCCGCCGCGACATAAAGATAAACCATCCCGATCGCTTCGGCCGTGCCCGAAGGCCGGCTTGCCCCGCTCGTTGTCCCCGTCCTAGTGTCCTGCCTCTGAAGTTCATAAGATGAACTTCAGAGATAAGCAGGCCACTAACTATTTAAATCTAGTGCCCCGGGCCGATGTCCCCCGGGGGGGGGCGTCGCCCGCGACCGTCGCCCGCCCGCACGGCGCCCGAAGCCGCCGCGGTTCGCCTCTAGATGCGAACGCGGGGCGCGAATTTCAATGATTCTAGCGTGTTACCACCGGCAATCCGGCGCCCGAGGCGTCTCGGCCACCGCTGCCGGCGGTCACGTCCCGGCGTCCTTCGGCGCCAATCGCAGCGCCACCGAGTTCATGCAATAACGCTGGCCCGTGGGCGCCGGGCCGTCGTCGAAGACGTGCCCCAGGTGCGCGTCGCAGCGCGCGCAGAGCACCTCGGTCCGGGGCATGCCCAGGCTCCGGTCGGTCTCGGTGGCGACCGCGTCCTCGGAAATCGCTTCGGTGAACGACGGCCAGCCGCTGCGCGACTCGAACTTGGCCGCCGAGGTGAACAGCGCCTGGCCGCAGCACACACAGTGATAGGTGCCGGGCGTCGTGCAGTCGTTGTACTGGCCGCTGAACGGCGGCTCGGTCGCCTTCAGCCGGGTCACCCGGTACTGCTCGGGCCTGAGTTGGCGCCTCCAATCCAAATCCGACTTGATGACTTTACCGGTGGTGGTTTGATCGCTCATGGGCCATTTCCGCCGTTAGCTTTGTTCCGCGGGGATGTTGGGCCTGGTAAGATAACGCCCGGCGGATTCCGGGTCCACGGCCCAGAGCATACGTTCCACCTCGTACGTCTTGCGCTCGCATTCGTCGAGTTCCTGGAACACCCGCCACTTGAGGGCGCCGCCGATCTCGCGTGCGTGGAATCGTCGGACGCCCGCCTCCATGAGCGCGGCGCACACCGCCTGCAACTCGTCCTCGGTATCGTACAGGCGGTCGGCCAGGTCCGGGTCGTTAGGTTCGACCGCATCGATGGCCGTGGTCAGCGCCGACAGGGTTTTGTACTGATGCAGGTAAAGCGCCTTGGCGCGGTCCCCGGTCGAACAGCCGGCGAGCGCCGCCAAGGCGGCGCCGGTCAGGATGACTTGGATCGATCGGCCGATCTTCCGTTTCATCTCCCGAACCCGTTGCCATGCGTCGCGGCCGCCCGCGGGCGGGCGCGGGATCAACCTCATCCCCTATGTCTTATATTGTTATGATTGGAAAGTCAGACAGGGGCGGGCCGCGGAAATCGGCCCCGAGTCACATAAAATTGCCCGAGCCACATAATTTTGAAGGTAAGGCTCTACGGCTGCGTGTTGACGGCGGCGAGGTCGGGACTACGCAATCCGGGCGAGCGCAGGAAATAGCGGGCGGTTTCCGGATCGATCCGCCAGAGCATCTGCTCGACCTCATGGGTCTTGGCGGCGCAGCCGTCCAGCGAGTCCACGATCGCCAACTTCAGATCGGCGTCGATCGCCTCCCCGCCCATCTGGCGATAGCTCGCCTCGCGCAGCGCGGCGCACGCGTCGTCCAGCGCGGCTTCGGTATCGTAGAGCGAATCGGCCAATTTGGGGTCGGCCTCCTCGGCCAAGACGATCGTCTCCGTCAGGGCGGTCGAGGCCCGGTGCTGTTGAAGATAGACCGTTTCGGCGCGTTCGCTCAGCGTACAGCCGCCTAGTCCAGCAACCAGGCCCAAGACGGCGAGACAGCCTCCAAACGCGCCTCGCTTCATGCGTCGCATCGTGCTGCCCTCCCTGGGCTCTATGGGGAGGACACCAGGATGACGGGTTATGGTTTGCATTTCGTATGGCTTTGGGCTGCCGGCCCAAGAGTCGATCGGGATTTGTCTCGAATCGCTTGGGAATTTCAAGGGTTTGCGCCGGTTTCGGGCGATCCGGCGTGGTCAGCGATCCGCCAGGGGGCGCGCAAGGGCGGATGGCGGGGATCGGGGACCGTGGGCGCGCGGCCCAGGGCGCGGGCGAGGACTCGCTGCCCAGGGCGGCGCCTACCAGCTGTTCCTGAGCTCCCGGAGCTTGAGGAACACCGTCTTCTCGTCCGGCTCCTCGGGCAGGTCGGGGAAGGCCTCGCGCAGGCGGGCGATGACGCTCGGCGAGTGCAGGCGGAAGAAGGTGTTGATCTCCTTCTCCAGCCCGAGGGTGGAGACCAGCGCCTGGTTGGGGTCCTGGTTCTCGACCTCGCCGAGCAATTCGGGCGCGCGGGCGTTGTCGGGCTCCCGGTCGAGGGTGAACTTCAGGTTGTTGGCGATGTAGTCGTGGCCCGGGTAGATCCGCGTCGCGTCGGGCAGCTTGGCGAGCTGGGTCGCGAAGGTGTGGTAGAGCTCGTTCGGGTGGCCGCCGTTGTGGCAGTTGCCGGCGCCGGCGTTGAACAGGGTGTCGCCGCAAAAGAGCGCCGGCTGGTCGCCGTGGGCGCGCAGGCAGACGTGGCTCATGGTGTGTCCCGGCGTATCCAGCGATTCGAGCTCCACGGTCTTGCCGACCCGGATCACGTCGCCGGCGACCAGGCCCCGGTCGATGCCCGGGATCTTGTCCTTGGCGTTGGCGTGGGCCAGCAGCTTGGCGCCGGTCGCCGCGATCACCTGGCGGTTGCCGCCGGTGTGGTCGCCGTGCTCGTGGGTGTTGAGCACCTGGGTGATGTCCCAGCCCGCGTCCTTGGCCGCGCCCAGGCATTTGGCGTGGTCGAGGGGATCGATGGCCAGCGCCTCGCCGCTCTCCGGGCAGGCGATCAGATAATTGAAGTTGCGATAGGCGTTGCCGGTCCAGACCTGCTTGACGATCATGGGGGGGCTCCTGCGGGGTTGCTCGCGTGCGGCCACTGTAGAGCGGGGCGTCGAAGCCGACAAGGCAACGGAAGCAATTACTGCTAGGCAAACAAGCCAACAGCTGGGTGCCCAAGCGAAGGATTGGCCTAGGTTTCACGCCACATCATATTAGAGAGAATCGCCTGTTCATTTTTTTAATGGCCCAAGTGATTATTGTGGTTGGCTGACCCCCGCTTTGCAAATCGTTTCAAGCTTCGGTTTCTTCTTGCCTCGCTTGTGCAGCTGCTTCAGACGATCCAGCCGTTTCACGGGACGCTGCATGCTCACCGAACCCTCCAGCTGGCGGGTTAGCAGGAGGTGGCTCGTAAGGGCAGATTCCGCTTAGACCAATAAGGATGCCGGAGAAGCCTGCCAGGACGAGAGGAACGAGCGCATCGCCAATAAGCTTTCTGAGCTCCACATTAAAGAGTGCGATAAGTAAGAGCAGGCTAGAACAAAATGTCGCCGCGTTATAGAGCGTTTGCACCTTTCTATGGAGGTGCGATATATGAAATGTTGGAGTATGACTGCTTTTGATATCCCAAACGGTATTGATTGTCAAATATATAACAATCCAAACCAAGTAATACGTTGCAAGCTGTCCTATATCATTTGGAGAAAATGCGGACTGGATTGTGTATGACATTTTTTATCACCAAGGAAAAGGTTTATTTATTTCTGATCAAAAAAATTCCAGTAAACAAACCTAAAATTGCGCCGCCAATCGCAAAATTTGAAATAAAATCTTTTATGTCTCCTATGTTAAGCCAATTTATAGCAGTAGAAACATCTATAATATTCGCTACCCCGCCGAATACCATTCCCAATGCGACACCAGCAATTATACTCTGGCCAAACGTTAGGAACTGCTTCATGTGGCGCCAATACGGTGTCGCCGCGTTTTGGCTCGCCTCATCACGACTGTGGTCGACGATAGGCATGGTGAACCTCCAAAAAATACTCTACACGTTTTAGCCGAGATTTTCAAGGGTGCTACTATCATTTGACTGAAAACAGTAGCACATCCGACCGTCGAAGGCGATTCAGTCTAGGTTCGGACATTGCATCGCGATCACCTGGCAGTGGTCGCCGTGCTCGTGGGTGTTGAGCACCTGGGTGATGTCCCAGCCCGCGTCCTTGGCCGCGCCCAGGCACTTCTCGTGGTCGAGGGGATCGACGGCCAGCGCCTCGCCGCTCTCCGGGCAGGCGATCAGATAATTGAAGTTGCGATAGGCGTTGCCGGTCCAGACCTACTTGACGATCATGGGGGCGAGTCTCCCTGGGGTTGGTCGGTTGCGGCCACTGTAGAGCCGGGTGCCGAAGGCGACAAGGCGCGTGGGGGCGGAAGTCCGCCCTAGCGCCTTCTATACTTCCCCTTGCTCCGCCGGCTCCGATTCTGCGCACCCGCGCGGCGCATGCGTTCGGAGAAGGAGGCGCCGCCCGTCGGCAGCTCCAGCTCCTGGTTCTCCAGGCGGCGGATCTCGTCGCGCAAGGTGGCGGCCTCCTCGAACTCGAGATCGGCGGCGGCGGCGCGCATGCGCTTGTCGAGATCCGCGATGTGGGCCTGGAGGTTGTGGCCGACCAGGTGGAGCGTGTCGTCGTCGATGCCCACGGTCACGTGGTCGCGCTCGTAGACGCTGCGCAGGACGTCGGCGATCTGCTTCTTGATGGTCTCGGGCGTGATCCCCTGGGCGACGTTGAAGGCCTGCTGCTTCTCGCGCCGGCGGTTGGTCTCGTCGAGGGCCGCTTGCAGCGAGCCGGTCATGACGTCGGCGTAGAGAATGACCCGGCCCTCGACGTTGCGCGAGGCCCGCCCGATGGTCTGCACCAGCGAGGTGGCCGAGCGCAGGAAGCCCTCCTTGTCGGCATCCAGGATCGCGACCAGGGCGCATTCCGGGATGTCCAGGCCCTCGCGCAGCAGGTTGATCCCGACGAGGATGTCGAAGACGCCGAGGCGCAGGTCGCGCACGATCGCGATGCGCTCCAGGGTGTCGATGTCGGAGTGCAGGTAGCGCACCCGCAAGCCGGCCTCGTGCAGGTACTCGGTCAGGTCCTCGGCCATGCGCTTGGTGAGCGTCGTGGCCAGCACCCGGAATCCCTTGGCGGCGGTATCCCGGCACTCGGCCATCAGGTCGTCGACCTGGGCTTCGACCGGGCGCACGATGCAGACCGGGTCGATCAGGCCGGTGGGCCGGATCACCTGCTCGACGAAGACGCCGCCGGTTTGCGCCAGCTCCCAGGGCCCGGGGGTGGCCGAGACGCAGACCGTCTGCGGCCGCATGGCCTCCCACTCCTCGAACTTGAGCGGCCGGTTGTCGATGCAGGACGGCAGGCGGAAGCCGTATTCGGCGAGCGTCGACTTGCGCTGGAAGTCGCCGCGGGACATGCCGTGGAGTTGCGGCACGGTGACGTGGCACTCGTCGACGAACAGGATGAAGTTGTCGGGGATGTACTCGAACAGCGTCGGCGGCGGCTCGCCCGGCGCGCGGCCGGTGAGATAGCGCGAGTAGTTCTCGATCCCGGCGCAGGACCCGGTCGCCTCGATCATCTCCAGGTCGAAGGAGGTGCGCTGCTCGATGCGCTCGGCCTCGAGCGGCTGGCCGGTCTTGTGGAAGTGCGCGATCTGGATCTTCAGGTCCTCCTTGATCTTCTTGATCGCCTGCCGGAGGGTCGGGCGCGGCGTGATGTAGTGGCTGTTGGCGTAGACCTTGATGCGCTCCAGGGCGCCGGTCTTCTCGCCGGTCAGGGGGTCGAACTCGTGGATCGCCTCGACCTCGTCGCCGAACAGCGAGACCCGCCAGGCGCGGTCCTCCAGATGGGCCGGGAAGATCTCCACCGTGTCGCCGCGCACCCGGAAGGTGCCGCGGCGGAAGTCGGTGTCGTTGCGCCGGTAGTGCAGCTCGACCAGGGCCTTCAGCAGCTCGTGGCGGTGCGCGGTCTCGCCGGTCGCGAGCGTGACCGTCATGGTGGCGTAGGTCTCCGGCGCGCCCATGCCGTAGATGCACGACACCGAGGCGACGATGATCACGTCCTCGCGCTCGAACAGGGCGCGCGTCGCCGAGTGGCGCATGCGGTCGATCTGCTCGTTGATCGAGCTTTCCTTCTCGATGTAGGTGTCCGAGCGCGGCACGTAGGCCTCGGGCTGGTAGTAGTCGTAGTAGGAGACGAAATACTCGACCGCGTTGTCCGGGAAGAAGCCCTTCATCTCGGCGTAGAGCTGGGCGGCCAGCGTCTTGTTGGGCGCCAGGATCAGCGCCGGGCGCTGCAGGCGCCCAATGACGTGCGCCATGGTGAAGGTCTTGCCCGAGCCGGTGACCCCGAGCAGGACCTGGTCGCGCTCGCCGCGCACGATGCCGTCCACCAGCTCGTCGATGGCCTGCGGCTGGTCGCCGGCCGGCGTGTAGTCCGACTCGATGCGCAGGGGCCGGCTCTCGGCCTTGACGAAGGGGCTTACGACGGGGTCCGCGGCGGAGGCGCTCATGCGTCTCTATATGCCCGTTCGCCGCCGACAGCGCCAGGGGCCGCGGCCCTCTAGAAGGCGCTAGCCGCGCCGCTCGAGGCTGTCGAGCGCCTCGCGCAGCATGAGGAAGGCGTCGTTGCACTTCTCGTCGGCGAAGTCGCTCGCCTCGTCCGATGCGCGGGCGCAATAGGCCTCGACGAAGCGCTCCAGATCCCCGGTGATGCGCTGAAGTTCCACCTTCTTGCCGTTCTCCGTCATTGCCTGCCTCTCCTCCCGGTTCGAAGCCTCATACCAACGGTCCTTGATATTAGCAGATCGCGGGCCCCCGGGTCTCGCGCCGGGCACGCCCGCTCGGGGCCCAAGGGCCACCGTTCCGGCCCGGCCTGGAAGCCGCGCTCACCTTGGCTTTCCGGCCGCCCGCGCGGGCCGCGCGCCGGGCGTCCGGGGGGTCGCGGGCGGCGGCTCTCCGGCCATGACCCGAAAGGCCGCGCCCTCCTTGGCTTTTCGGCCGCCCAGCCGGGCGCGCGCGCGGATCGCCGCCCGGCGGGATCGGTCGTTTACCGCATTGCCGGTCCGGCGTGCCGAGCCCATTCACGGCCGGCCGATCACTTTTTTATTTAACGGCATGTCGAGGTATTTAAGAAGAAATTTCTTGAAATACCTGGGGACATGAAATATTAATGGTAAATAGATGGGAGTTATATAAAATTTTAGCTAAATTTACTTAAAATGCAGCGCGTTTTTCTTTGACATTTCATGTTAAGTTCCTGTAAACCTTTGGGAACGCCGCCGAACGGCGAGGGCAGGCAGTGCGGCTTGGGGCCGCGGGATTGGGATCCGACTGGTCTTTGGGTTCACGGGTGATGGGGATTAGAATGATGATCGGTAAGCTTGTCGGAAAGCGGGGGATCATCGGGGGACGTTGGGCATTGCGGGCCGTCGTTTGGGCCGGCCTGGGGTGCGTCGCGCTCTACGTGAACACGGCCACGTTGGCCGGCCAACCGGGCGCCAAGGCCGAGGCGGCCGACAAGGCGGAGCGGTTTATCCATCCGGAGCTGGCACGGATCCCGATGTGGAGCGAGGTCGAACCCGGCAAGCTGGATATCTTCAGGAAGCCGACGCCGGCCGATCCGGGCGCCGAGGTCAAGTGCTTGGCGCTCAATATCTACTTCGAGGCGCGGAGCGAGCCCGAGACGGGTAAGCTCGCGGTCGGCCACGTGGTGATGAACCGGGTGGGCAGCAAACGTTTTCCGGGCACGGTCTGCGACGTGGTGCGCCAGGGCGGCGAGCTCCGGCGCTATCGCTGCCAGTTCTCCTGGTGGTGCGACGGGCGCAGCGACACGCCGCGCAACAAGCGCGAGTGGCGAAGGAGCAGCGAGATTGCGCTGGCGGTCTACTGGGGCCGGACGGAGGATCCCACGGCCGGGGCGCTGTGGTACCACGCCGACTACGTGAAGCCGTCGTGGCGCAAGGCATTCGAGCGCGGCCCCCAGATCGGCCGGCACATCTTCTACAGCCAGGCCCCGCGCAAGACCCAGGTGGCGAGCCGCATATCGCAAAAGTAACGCGAAGGGAAGCCGGGGGTGAACGGGCCGGGGTGCGCCAAGGCGCGCGCCCCGGTTCTATTGCGTGCCCCTATTTTATTGCGTTTGGCCCCGGTTGGCTCGGACCGTCCGCCGCGCGCCGGGCGCCCGGCCCGTCCTAGCCCCTCCTACCCCGTCGCCTCGGGATCGAGCACCACCGGCTGGCCGTGGGGGGTGTTGAGGAAGGCCTGCTTCCAGGCCGCCTTGCGGGCGCTTAGGTCGCCGGCGGGCACCAGGCCCTTCTCGGCCGCGAGGCGCTCGAGCGCGGCCAGCCAGTGCCGGTAATAGGTGTCGCCCAGGTCGGGGTCGCCGCGCGCCTGGGCGGCCTTGATTTCGGCGCTCAAGGTCTCGGTCCACTCCGCCCAGGTGAAGTGCCCGGCCTCGTGCAGCTCGAGGGTCAGCGCGAAGGCCTGGGCCTCCCAGGGCTCCTTGAAAACCGGCCCCTCGTGGTCGCGGGGCTGGCCCGGCAGGGGCCGGGCGGCGCTCTGGCTGGTCATGGCCTCATCTCACGGGCCTCGGGCCGGGTCTAGAGCATTATCCGATCTTATTGGATCATTTGATGGGCCAGAGCGGCTCATTCGGGCAGGCGCGGCGCGCGGCGCGATGTGGGGCCCCCGACTCCCAGATGGCGGGCAAGCGCCGCAACGCACCCGATGAGCCGCTCTGGCCCACCGAAGGCCGGGTTCTTTTGACCCCGTGCCCGCGTCGCGCTTCTCATCCGATACCCCGCATCGCATTTCCAAGCGCTCCTAATCACGGGACAAAATAATCCCGGTCAAATGATCCGATAAGATCGGATAATGCTCTAGAACTCGATGCCCTTTTGCGCCTTCACGCCCTGTTCGCGGAAGGGGTGCTTGATCATGGTCATCTCGGTCACCAGATCGGCGGCCTCGATCAGCTCCGGCTTGGCGTTGCGCCCGGTGACCACGACGTGGAGATCGGGCGGCCGATGGCTCAGCGCCTCGACCACCTCGGCGACGGCCAAGTAGTCGTAGCGCAGCACGATGTTGAGCTCGTCGAGCACCAGCATGTCGTAGCGCGGCGCCTCCCCGCGGCAGGCCTCGATCATCTCCTTGGCCGCGGCCCAGCCGGCCTCGGCGGCGGCGATGTCGCGGGCGCGGTCCTGGGTCTCCCAGGTGAAGCCCTCGCCGGATACGCGCAGGTCGACCTGGTCGGCGAAGCGCTCGAGCACCGGGCGCTCTCCGGTCTGCCACTTGCCCTTGACGAACTGCACGATACCGACCCGCATGCCGTTGCCGAGCGCGCGCAGGACCAGGCCGAAAGCGGCCGTCGACTTGCCCTTGCCCTTGCCGGTGTGGACGATGAGCAAGCCCTTCTCGATGGTCTTGGTGGCCAGTATCTTGTCGCGCGCGGCTTTGCGCTTGCGCGCCTTCTCGTTGGCCCGGCGGTTGATCTCGTCCTGGCTCGGGTCGGTCATTGCGCGGCCTCCCCCGTGTCCACTGTGTCCACTGTGCCCGCGGCCAGTTCGTCGAGGCGCAGGCGCGTGGTATTGGCGCGCGGCCGCCACAGGCCGCGGTCCTGGGCCTCGACCAGGCGCTCGGCCATCTCGGCGAGCGCCGCCGGGTTGTGCTCGGCCAGGAACTCGCGCACGCCCGGGTCCTCGAGGTAGGCCTCGAAGACCGCGTCGAAGTGATGGTCGGCGACCGCGCCGGTGGTCGCGGCGAAGGCGAAGAGGTAGTCCACCGTCGCCGCCATCTCGAAGGCGCCCTTGTAGCCGTGGCGCATGACGCCCCGGATCCACTTGGGGTTGACCACGCGCGCGCGCACCACGCGGCCGACTTCTTCCTGCAGGGTCCGTATCTTGGGGCTCTCGGGGCGCGAATGGTCGTTGTGATAGACCGTGGGGCGCGCACCCGAGAGGTGGCGCACGGCCGCCGTCAGGCCGCCCTCGAACTGGTAGTAGTCGTCCGAGTCCAAGAGGTCGTGCTCGCGGTTGTCCTGGTTGTGGACCACCACCTCGACGCCTCGCAGGCGCGACTCGAAGAGGTCCTGGGCCGGCACCCCGGCGGCGCCGGCGCCGTAGGCGTAGCCGCCCCAGGCGAGATAGGCGCGCGCCAGATCCGCCTCGCTGTCCCAGCCGCGCGTGTCGATCAGCGCCTGCAACCCGGCTCCGTAGGCGCCCGGCTTGGAGCCGAACACCCGGTAGCCGGCGCGCCGCGCCGCCTCTTTCGCGTCCAGGCCCTGGGCGATCAGGGCCGCGCGGTCGGTCCGGTAGCGGGCGGCCAGCGGATTCCGGTCCGCCGGTTCGTCCAATTCCGCGACCGCGCGCGCCGCCGAATCGACGAGATCGATCTGCGCCGGGAAGGCGTCGCGGAAAAAGCCCGAGACCCTGAAGGTCACGTCGACCCGCGGCCGGTCCAGGACCGAGAGCGGCAGGACCTCGAAGCCGGTGACCCGGCGCGAGGCGGTCTCCCAGGTCGGGCGCACCCCCATGAGCGCGAGGGCCTGGGCGATGTCGTCGCCGCCGGTGCGCATGTTGGCCGTGCCCCAGGCGGAGAGCGCGATGGTCCGCGGCCAGCAACCGTGCTCCTGGCGGTGGCGGTCGAGCAGCAGGCCGGCCGACTTCCAGCCGAGCGTCCAGGCGGCCGGCGTCGGCACCACGCGGGTATCGACCGAATAGAAATTGCGGCCGGTGGGGAGCACGTCGAGGCGCCCGCGGGTCGGCGCGCCCGAGGGCCCGGGCGCCACGAAGCGGCCGTCGAGCCCGGTCAGCACGCCGGCGATCTCGGCCGCGCCGCTGGCCGCGACCGCCGGGCGCACCTGCGCCGCGATCGTCTCCAGCACCGCCTTCGTGGCGTCCCAGCCGGGCTCGGCTTCGGTCCCGGCTTCGGTCTGGCCCGCGACCAGCGCCTGGGCCAGTTCCTCCAGGCGCTCGACCGTGTCGCCGTTGGTGCGCCAGGTGCCGCCGCTATTCAGCGCTTCCGGCCGCGGGCCGGTCCAGGGCGCGCCCAGCTCGCAGTCGAGGGGATCGAAGCCGCCGAGTTCCAGGTCCCGGGCGAGGGCGCGGATCAGCGAGGCGTCGCCGCCCGCGCCGCGCCCGCGCGGCAGGCGGGTGAGCGCGACCAGCAGGTCGGTCAGCTGCCCGCCTTCGGGCGCCGCGCCGAAGATATGCAGGCCGTCGCGGATCTGCATCTCCTTGAGCTCGCAGAGGTAGTTGTCGAGCTTGCCGAGCGCGGTGTCCGGGCCGTCGTCGCGCGCGATGCCGCAGTCTTTGTCGAGACCGATGCGCTCGGTCAGCTCCAGGATCTGGCCACGCAGAACCTTGAGCCGGCGCGGGTCCAGGCCGGCGGCCTCGTAGTACTCGTCGACCAGGAGTTCGAGGTCGGCCAGCGGCCCGTAGGATTCGGCGCGGGTCAAGGGCGGGGTCAGGTGATCGACGATCACCGCCTGGGCGCGCCGCTTGGCCTGGGTGCCCTCGCCCGGGTCGTTGACGATGAAGGGATAGAGGTGCGGCAGGGGCCCGAGCACCGCTTCGGGATAGCAGCACTTGGACAGCGCCAGCGCCTTGCCCGGCAGCCATTCCAGGTTGCCGTGCTTGCCCATGTGGATGACCGCGTGCACGCCCACCGCCTCGCGCAGCCAGGCGTAGAACGCGAAGTAGCCGTGCGGCGGAACCAGGGCCGAGTCGTGGTAGGTCCCCCGCGGGTCGATGTTGTAGCCGCGCGCCGGCTGCAAGGCGATCACGACATGGCCGAGCCGGAAGGCGGGCATAGCGAAGGCGCCCCGGTCCGGCGCGTCCGGCAAGAAGAAGGGGTCTTGCTCCGGCGGCCCCCAGCGGTCCATGACCGCCGCGCGCAACTCGGCCGGCAGCGCGGCGAAGAAGACCTCGTAATCGGCGCGGGCGTAAGTCTCGGTGATGTTCCGTCCCGATACGGCGGCGTTGGTCGGCCCCGCGGCCAGGCGGGCGATCAGCGCGTCGCCGCTCTCGGGCAGCGGCCCGACCTCGTAGCCAGCCTCCGCCAGCGCGCGCAGGACATTGAGGGTGCCGGCCGGGGTGTCCAAACCGACACCATTTCCGAGCCGTCCGTCCCGGTTCGGGTAGTTGGCGAAGATCAGCGCCACGCGGCGCTCGGCCGGCGGTGCGCGCCGAAGCCGCAGCCAGTTGGCCGCGAGCTTCGCGACGAAGGCGACCCGGTCGGCCACCGGCGCGTAGGTCACCACCGGGCACTGGGTCGCGGCGTCGAAGCGCGCCTCGCTCTTGAACGAGACCGCGCGCGAGAGGATCCGCCCGTCGACCTCGGGCAGCGCCACGTTCATGGCGATGTCGCGCGCCGAAAGGCCGTTCGCGGCCGCCGCCCAAGCGGCCTCGGTGCCGCCGGAGAACACGACCTGCAGGACCGGACAGTCGGCGTCGTCGAAGGGCGTTTCCCGGCGTTCCGCGCCCGGGCTGGAGACCGCGAAGGCGGTCGCGTTGAGCACGACCCCGGGCCGGGCCTGGGCCAGCAGCCTGCGCAGGGTCTCGGCCGAGACCGGCTCCTTCAGGCTTGCCGCGTAGAGCGGCAGCGGGTTGATCCCCTCGGCGCGGAGCGCCTCGATCAAGGCATCGACGGCGGCCAGGTTACCGGCCTGGACCAGCGCCCGGTAGAACACGATGGCCGCCACCGGCGCGCCGTCGCGCCACTCCGCGCGCAGGTCATCGAGGGTCGCCGCCGCCCCGCCCGGCCAGTAGATCCCGGCGCGCAGCAGCGGCTTGGGCTCGGCCCACTCGGTCTCGTGGCCGACCAGCGTGGCGGCGTAGGCGAGCAGGCCGCGCGCGTTCACCGGCCCGCCGTGGACGCAGTACTGCCACAGGCGGTGGCAGGCCTCCTTGGGCAGGGTCGAAAGCGCGAGCAACTCGGCGTCGGGCTGGTCGTCGCCCGGCAACAGGGCCAGCAGGGCCCCGTTCTCGCGGCACGTAGCCGCGATCTGCTCGACCCCGTAGGGCCAGTAGCCGACCCCGCCGAGCAGGCGCACCACGACCAGGCGCGCGTGCGCGATCACGGCCTCGACATAGACGTCGACCGACATGTTGTGCGCCAGATTCATCAGGTTGGCGAGGCGCAGGCTCGGGAACGCCGCGCCCAGGCGGCCCCGCGCCGCGGCCAGGTTGGCGAGCTCGGTGTCGGCGGCCGAGAGCACCACGATATCGCCTGGACTCTGGTTCAGATCGACGGGCTCGGAGCCGTCGGCGATGCCGCCCGGTTGCGCCTGCAGGAGGTGCATGGCCGGCTCCCTGCCGCTAGCCTACGATCGCCGTGGTCACGGCGGCCTGGTCGAGGCCGGTCTCGCCGATCACCACCAGGCGCGAAGCGCGCGGTTCCTCCGCGCCCCAGTCGCGGTCGTAGTAATGAGAGAAGCGCGCGCCGACGCCTTGGACCACCAGGCGCATGTCCTTGCCCGCGACCGCGACGAAGCCCTTGATCCGAAGGATGTCGTGGGCGGCGGCGGCGGCCTTGAGGCGGGCGATCAGCGGTTCCGGCGCGCTCACCTCGTCGAAATAGACGGTGAAGCTGGTAAAGTCGTCGTGGTCGTGGTCGCCGGCCCCGTCGTGGTGCGAGGGCCGGGCGTCGAGATCGCTCTCGGCGGCCGCGTCCAGGCCCAAGAGGACGCTCGCGTCGATCGCCCCGTGCGCCGCGCGGATCAGCTTGACCTCGCGGCGCAACCGGCCGCCAAGCTCGGCGCAGACCCGGGCCAGCGTCCGTTCGTCGAGCAGGTCGGTCTTGTTGAGCACCACCAGGTCGGCGCAGGCCAACTGGTCCTCGAACAACTCCTCGAGCGGGCTGTCGTGGTCGAGGGTTTGGTCGGCGCGGCGCTCGGCCTCGACCGCCGCCGGGTCGGACGCGAAGCGGCCGGCGGCCACGGCCTCGCCGTCGATCACCGCGATCACCCCGTCCACGGTCACGCGGGTGCGGATCTCGGGCCAGTTGAAGGCCTTGATCAAGGGCTTGGGCAGCGCCAGGCCCGAGGTCTCGATGACGATGTGGTCCGGCGGCTCGGGGCGCGCGAGCAGGGCTTCCATGGTGGGCACGAAGTCGTCGGCCACGGTGCAGCAGATGCAGCCGTTGGCGAGCTCGACCACGTCGCCCTCGGCGCAGCCCTCGATGCCGCAGGACTTCAAGACCTCGGCGTCGACGCCGAGGTCGCCGAACTCGTTGATGATGAGCGCCAGGCGCCGGCCGTTTGCGGTCTTCAGCAGGTGCCGGATCATGCTGGTCTTGCCGGCGCCCAGGAAGCCGGTGATCACCGTCGCCGGCAGCTTGCCGTCCGATTTTCTGGTTCCGATCATGATCCGTGCAATTTCAAAACGCGAGGCTCAGCCGCAGGTGTCTTGAGACCGGCCGGCAGGCCGGCGGTCATGAAGATCACCCGGTCCGCCGCCGCCGCCAAGTCCTGGTGCAGCCGCCCGGCGCGATCGACGAAGGCGCGCGCGGCGGCGTTATCGGGCACGATGCCCTGGCCGACCTCGTTGGAGACGAAGACGATTGGGCCCGAAAGCCCGGGCAGCGCCGCGATCAAGCCCTCGCACGCGCGCGCCACGTCGCGCCCGGCGCCCATGAGGTTGGACAGCCAAAGCGTCAGGCAATCCACCAGCACCGCGTGGTCCGGACCGGTCTCACGCTCCAGCGCGCCCACGAGTTCGAGCGGCACTTCGACGGTGGTCCAGCGATCGCCCCGGCGCGCGCGGTGCGCCGCGATGCGCGCGGCCATCTCGGCGTCGCCGGCCTCGGCGGTCGCGAGATAGACGCAAGGACCCGGCTGGCTCTCGACGAGGGCCTCGCCGTGGCGGCTCTTGCCCGAGCGCGCGCCGCCCAAGATCAGCGTCACGGGCGCCAGCGTCACGGGCGGGAGCGGCGCGCTCATGACGCCGCCCTTCCCAATCCGGCCACCCGTCCTAGTGGCAGTAGTTGTCGGCGCCGGCCATGGTCGTGCCCCAGGGCTCAGCACCGACCCCGTCGATCATGCCGATCAGCTTGCGCCCGGGCACGTCGATCACGGCGACCTTGCCGGTCCCGCTCAACGCCACGTAGAGCTTCTTGCCGTGGGGCGAGATGACGCCGGTTTCCGGCTTGCCGGGCAGGGCGATCTCGCCGGCCAGGCTGAGCGACTCGAGATCGAGCAGCACGATCTTCTCCTCGGCCCGGCTGATCACGAAGGCGGTCTTGCCCGCGGGGTCGGTGTTGACGCCCGTGACCCCCACCGCGCCCGGCAGGGTGGCCACGACCTCAAGCGTCTTCGTCGAGACGATGGAAATCGTGGCGTCGCCGTTGTTGGGCACGATCATGTAGCGGCCATGGGCGGTGCCATAGGCGCGCCACGACCGGTCACCCAGCTTGAGCGTGGTCACCTTCTCGCCCCGGTCCAGGTCGATGACCGCAAGCGCACCCGCCTCGCCGTGGGCGGCGAAGCCGAAGCGCCCGTCGGCGCTCGCGGTGACGTTGATGATGCCCTGGTAGTCGGCGCTTGGGTCCGTCGCCTTGACCGCGATCAGTTTGGGCTCGGCGACCGGGATTTCGGCGACGATCTCGGCACGTGCGACATCGATGACGCTGACGTGGCCGGCGCCCAGGTTGGCGACGTAGAGCCGGGAACCATCGCGGCTGAAGGTCAGGTTGTGCGGCTCAAAGAGCCCCGGGATGCGAGCGATCTCCTGCTCCCCGGCGAGATCGACCAGCGAGACCGTGCCGCCCTCGATGTTGCCGACCGCGAGCAGCCGGCCGTCCGGACTGATCTCCATGTGCTCGGGCGCGGACCCGAGGCGCAGCGTGGCGCGCGTCTCGAAGCTCTCGAGGTCGACGATCGAGATCGTGTCGTCGTCGGTGTTGCTGACGACCAGCTTGCCGAGCGGCACCGACACCGAGACCTGATGCGGGGTCTTGCCGACCGGAATTTGCGCGATCACCGCGTCCTTGTTGGTGTCGATGACCGTAACCTGCGCGAGCGCGCGGTCGGGCACGAACAGGAGATGCTCGATGCTTTCGTGGGCGCGCGCGGCGCCCGGCCAAAGCAGGCCGGCCAAAGCCACGCCGACGAAAGACGATACCGATACGGAAACGATCCGGGACTTGCTGAGCGACATGGGTTCTACTCCTACCAAGAATTCCAATACCCATGCCACCACGAACCGAGGGCACCTCATGGGCGGCGCTGCGCCGCCAATCCCCCCTTTTCCGCCGGATCACCCCGTCCGGCGGGTTCGCGCTGGCTGTTCGCGGCGGCAGGTCTCCTGGCTCGCGGAGGTCCGCCTCGCGCCCTGCCTTCCCGGTTACCCAGTGGCGTGATCCGGCGCGCGCGCTCCGCCCACAGTTGCGGGGGCAGCCGGGGCTTTGCCGACCCTTGCCGGGCCGCCGCACCCCGTTCCCTTTTGATCCCGGTTACGGGAACCGTCGCGGGACCGAGACTAAACCAGAGTCTCGGGCCGGCACAAGTGGCGACGGCGGGCAAGCCGGTGATAGGGCCATGCGCCTGCCCGTTGGCGGCATTCCGTGATAGATTGGCTCCGATTCGGCGAGACGCCACCATGCCGGGGCCGAGGTCATGACGAACCCGGACGAGACACCGGTGGCCGACCGGCAAGGCCCGAACGAACCGCCGGGGCGGGGCCAGTCGCGGGCGCGGCGAACGCGGCCCGGCCCGGGTCCCCCGGGAGTCGCCTTCGGGAGTCATTAGCCGAGGACGCGCGTCCGGCCGGGCGTTAGACTGGCGGCCATGTCTTGGCCTCGCGGGCAGCATACGCGCGACAACCGCCGCGCCCCGGCGGCGGCACTGGCCGGCGCCCTGTTGATTCTGGCCACGGCTCCGGCCGTGGCCCAGGAGCGGCCGGTCGACCTGGAGCTGGTGCTCGCGGTCGATGCCTCGGCCAGCGTCTCCGGCGAAGAGTTCGAGCTGCAGATACGCGGCCTGGCCGAAGCCTTCCGCCACCGCTCGGTGGGCCAGGCGATCCGCGCCGCCGGCGACCTGGGGCTCGCGGTCGCGCTGGTCCAATGGGCGGACTACCGCCAGCACGCCGTCTCGGTCGACTGGACGCTGCTGCGCAACGCCGCGGGCGCCCGCCAATTCGCCAAGCGGATCGAAGGGGTGTGGCGCTCGATGAGCGGCAACACCGGGATCGGCGGCGCGCTCGAGTTCGCCATCCTGCAACTCGAGGGCAACGGCTATGCCGGCCGGCGCAAGGTCATCGACGTCTCCGGCGATGGCCGCAGCAACCAGGGCTCCGCGGCCTGGCTGGTGCGCGACCTTGCGGTGGCGCGGGGCATCACCGTCAACGGCCTGGCGATCCTCAACGAGGACCCGACGCTGGACCGCTATTACCTCACCAACGTGATCGGCGGCCCCGGCGCCTTCGTCATGACCGCGAACGACTACGTGGCCTACCGCCTGGCCATCTTGACCAAGCTCGTGCAGGAGATCTCCGGCCCGCCGACCGCGGCCCGGCCGCTCCCGTCCGGCCGGCGCACAGCGGCGGCCATAGACAGATCCGGAAGGACGTACTGATGCCCAAGGCCGCGCTTTATACGGCGGCCACCGTCTTCGCCGTGGTGTCCGCCCTGCACTGGGTCCGCTACGCCCTGGGCAGCGAGATCACCATCGCCGGCGCCGCCTTCCCGGTCTCCGGCTCGCTCATCGCCGGCATCGTCGCCGCCATCCTGGCCGCCTGGATGCTTTTCGCCGGCCACAAGGCTTGAGCGCCCAAGCCCCCACCCCTCAAATCCCGCGCCCGCCGGCGATCGCCGCGGCCCCGGAAAGGGCGGTCCGGGCCGGCCTTATACCAAGGACCGTTGATAATGACCCATAGAGACGGTCCTTGGTATTAAACCGGTTCTTCGTCGTAGAGCTTGAGCAGGGTGATGGGGTCGCCCGCGCCGTGGCCGCGCGCCACCAGGAGGCGGTAGAGAGCGCGCGCCTGGTCGGTCATGGGCGTCGGCGTCGCGGTCTTCTTGGCCAGCTCGTAGACCATGTCCAGGTCCTTGAGCACCTGGCGGGCGAAGGCGGCGGGCGGCTCGTACTGGCGCGCCACCATGCGCGGGAACATGGCCTGCAGCAGGTTGCTGCCGGCGTAGCCGTCGCCCAAGGCCTCGGGGATCCTGGCCACCTCGACCCCGGCGTTCTCGCCCAGCTTCAAGGCCTCGGCCAGGATCGGGAAAAGGGTCAGGCACAGCACCTGGTTGATCATCTTGGTGACCTGCCCGGCGCCGACCGGGCCCATGAGCGTCGCCTTGACGGTCAGATCGTCGAGCAGCGGCTTGACCGCCTCGAAGACCGCCGCGTCGCCGCCGGCCATCATGGCCAGCCGGCCTTGCTCCGCGGCCGGCGGCCCGCCCGAGACCGGCGCGTCGATCCAGGCCATGCCGGTCTCCTTGGCCAGCCGCGCGGCCATGTCCCGCGTCGCCTCGGCCTCGGTGGTCGAAATATCGATCAGCACCTTGCCGGCGGCCCCGGCCTCGGCCACGCCGCCCGGCCCGAAGACGGCCCGCTCGACGCAGGCCGTGCTGGTCACGCAGACGATGACGGCGTCCACCTCGCGCGCGACCGCGGCCGGCGCCTCGACGCAAGTCACGCCGGCCTCGGCCTGGGCCGCCATCTTGGCGGCGTCGATGTCGTAGCCGATGGGCGTGCGCCCGCATTCGATCAGCCGCTTGGCCATGGCCGCGCCCATGTAGCCGAGGCCGATCTGGCCGACCCGCGAGAAATCCGCCCGTGAGAAATCCTGTGTCATGCTCCTGCCTTCGCACTTTGTTCGTCTTGTTGGTCGAGGCGGTAGATGCGCACCGCGTTGTCGTGAAACAGCCCGGCGACGGCGTCATCGGCGAGATCCCCGGTGATCTCGCGAAACCCGGAGAAGATGGTCGAAAATGCCGCGACCAGGCTATCGACCGGGAAATTGCTGGCGAAGAGGCAACGCCCGGCGCCGAAGATGGCGATCGCGTCCCGCACCACCGGCCCGTTGTCCGCCACGCTCCAGGGCCGGCCCGGCAAACCGAGGCCGGAGATTTTCAAGGCGACGTTGGGCCGCGCCGCCACGCCTTCCAGCGCCGCGCGCCAGGCCTTCAACCCCTCTTCGCCGCGGTCGGCGGGCAGGCCGGTGTGGTTGATGACGATCTGCGTCTCCGGAACGTCCGCCGCCAGCTCCGCCGCCGCGTCCAGGTGCCAAAAGGGGGTCTGCAGGTCGAACGACAGGCCGTGGCGGGCCAGGAGCGCGTAGCCCCGGCGCCAGGCGGGATCGTCCATGGATCCAGGCGCCCCGCGCCGCGCGTCGCGCGGATCGGCGGCCGCCGCCGGCTTGTGGCGGATGCCCCGCACCAGCGGCACGGCGGCCTGGGCGGCCAGGACCTCGTCCACCTCGGCACGGTCCAGCCGGGCCTGGC
>JACZWN010000034.1:0-2063 GCA_022572105.1 Pseudomonadota bacterium
AATCCGCTCATGGTGCTGCCGCGCGGGCGCGGGGCGGTGGTCGCCGACGCCCTGATCCGAATCGGACGAGAATGAGGACGAGACCATGAGCCAAGCGGTTCGAACCGAGCGCCGCGGCGCGGTTCTGGAAATCACCCTGGACCGGCCCAAGGCCAACGCCATCGATAGGGCGACCAGCCGCGAGCTGGGCGATACCTTCCTCGGGTTCCGGGACGATCCCGAGCTGCGCGTGGCGATCATCACCGGCGCCGGCGAGCGCATCTTCTCGGCCGGTTGGGACCTCAAGGCCGCGGCCGAGGGCGAGGAGGCGCTCGACACCGATTACGGCCCCGGCGGCTTCGCCGGGCTGACCGAGATCTTCGATCTCAACAAGCCGGTGATCGCCGCGCTCAACGGCGCCGCGGTCGGCGGCGGCTTCGAGATCGCGCTCGCCTGCGACCTGATCGTGGCCGCCGAGCACGTCGAGGTGTTCCTGCCCGAGGCCAAGCTGGGCATCCTCGCCAGCGGTGGCGGCATCGTCCGCCTGGCGCGCCGGCTGCCGCGCGCGCTGGCCATGGAGATGCTGCTGACCGGCCGGCGCATGTCGGCCGAGGAGGCGCTGCGCTGGGGCCTGTTCAACGCCGTGGTGCCCGCCGCCGAGCTCATGGCGACGGCGCGTGCGCTGGCCGAGAAAATCGTCGCGGCTGCGCCCTTGGCGGTCGAGGCGACGCTGGAGATGCTGCGCGACACCGAGGCCATGAGCGTCGAGGAGTCCTTCGCCGCCATGCACGGCGGCCAGCTCGATACCTACCGGCGCCTGCTCGCCTCCGAGGACGCCAAGGAGGGGCCGCGCGCCTTCGCCGAGAAGCGCGACCCGGTGTGGCGGGGCCGATGAGCGAGCCTCTCGACTGGCCGATCGGACCCTCGTTGCGCGCCCAGGACTGATACCGGAAAGACTCGACAAAGCCGCCGGAGCCGTTCAAGACTTTGCCGACAGTGGTCTTCGATTCCCTCGGCGTTCGAACGCCTTTTAAGGACGCGGAGCGCGCGCATGCTGGACCAGGCCAATCGGGAGCCGCCGGAGAAGTTCGGCTTCCTGCTCGTGCCCGAGTTCTCGATGATCGGGTTCTTCTCGGCGGTCGAGCCGTTGCGCGTGGCCAACCGCCTGTGTGGCCGCCAGTTGTTCAGCTGGCACATCTTTTCGCTCGACGGCGAGCCGGTGCCGGCCAGCAACGGCATGACCATCGTCGCCGACGCGCCGATCTCGGCGGTCGAGCGCTTCCCTACCGTCATCGTCTGCGCCAGCTTCGAGCCCGAGCGCCACGCGAGCAAGCCTCTGGTCGCCTGGTTGCGCCGGCTCGACCGCCAGGGCGCGCGCCTGGGCGCGCTCGATACCGGCACGCGCATCCTGGCCGAGGCCGGCCTGTTGGACGGCTACCGGGCGACCCTGCATTGGGAGGCCGTGCCTGCCTTCGTCGAGCAGTTTCCCGAGGTCGCGGTGACCCAGGAGCTGTTCGAGATCGACCGCAAGCGCATCACCTGCTCGGGCGGCACGGCGGCCATCGACCTCATGCTGCACCTGATCGCGGCGCGCCACGGCCAGGGCTTGGCGGTGGCGGTCTCCGAGCAACTCCTGCACGCGCGCATGCACAGCCCCGACGACCACCAGCGCATCGCGGTCGGCCAGCGCCTGGGCCTGCGCCATCCCAAGCTGATCCGCATCGTCGAGGCCATGGAGGACAACCTGGAGGAGCGCCTCGGCCTGGACGGGCTGGCGGCCATCGGCGGCATCTCGCGGCGCCAGCTCGAGCGCCTGTTCCGCAGCCACCTGGGCGATACGCCGACCGGCTATTACCTCAAGCTGCGCCTGCGCCGGGCGCGCCAGTTCCTCGAGCAGACCGAGATGAGCGTGCTCGACGTGTCCTTGGCCTGCGGCTTCGTCTCGGCGCCCTATTTCTCGCGCGCCTACCGGGCCTTGTTCGGCCGCGCCCCGCGCGACGACCGCCGCAACCTGCGCCTCGGCGCCGGGCGCACCGGCTGGTTCATGCCCGAGGCCGGCGGCCAGGCGTTGCAGTAGGGTAGGG
>JACZWN010000034.1:2073-20301 GCA_022572105.1 Pseudomonadota bacterium
GTCCGTGGAGTTCCTGCTTGGGGCACTCATCCCCACGCCCACCCCGGCGCCAACACCCACCAAGGGCTCGGTGATCGTGGGTCCGTCCGTACCTACGGCCACTCCGGTACCGACGGCTACGCCTGTGCCCACGGCCACCCCGTTACCGACCGCGACCAACACGCCACAGCCGCCGGGGGAGCCAACCCATACGCCCACGCCTACGCCAACGGTGACTCCCACGCCGACCGTAACGCCGATGGTGCCGACGCCTTCGACCTCGGCGTCCAGGCGCTCGCCGGGGCGGATCGGGCCGACGCCGGCCGGCGTGCCGGTGTAGACCAGGTCGCCGGGCACGAGTTCGAACAGGCGCGAGAGCGCCGCGAGAATCTCGGGCAGCGGCCAGATCATGTCGGCCAGGTCGCCTTGCTGGCGCAGTTCGCCGTCGACCTTCAGCGCGATCGCGCCCTTGGCCGGGTGGCCGATGGCGGCGGCCGGCTGGAGTTCGCCGCAGGGCGCGCCGTGGTCGAAGGCCTTGGCCGCGCCCCAGGGCCAGGAGCGGTCCTTGGCGACCTGCTGCAGGTCGCGCCGGGTCAGGTCGATGCCGACCGCGTAGCCGTAGACATGGTCGAGGGCGCGCTCGGGGGCGATGTCGGCGCCGCCCGAGCCGATGGCGGCGACCAGCTCGACCTCGTGGTGCAGGTTGGCGGTGGCCGGCGGGTAGGGGACGTGGCCGCCGTCGGGCACCAGGGCATCGGCCGGCTTCATGAAGAAGAACGGCGATTCGCGCGCCGGGTCGTCGCCCATCTCGCGGGTATGGGCGGCGTAGTTGCGCCCGACGCAGTAGATGCGCCGGACCGGAAAGCGCGCGGCGCTCCCGGCGACGGCGAGCGAGGGCGGCTGCCAAAGCGGAATCACGGTGTCCATCAGACGGCTCTGTGCTCCCGGATCATTTGTGAGGCGATCCCGGCCACCAAGCGCCAAGCGCGCGGTGGCGTCAAGAGCCGGCTGCCGTAGGGGAAAGGGGCTGGTGGGCGCCCGGCCGGGGCGCATACCAAGGATCAGACGTGGAAGCTCTCGCCGCAGCCGCAGCGGCCCTTTTCGTTGGGATTGTTGAACACGAAGCCGGTGTGGAACTTGTCCTCGACGTAGTCCATCTCGGAGCCGAGCAGGAACATCACCGCGGTCGGGTCGATGAAGATCTTGACCCCCTTGTCCTCGACCACGTCCTCGAAGCGCTTCTGCTCCTCGGCGTACTCGACCACGTAGCTGAGGCCCGAGCAGCCGCGCGTATTGACGCCCACGCGCAGGCCGAGCACCGGTTTGTCGCTATCGCCGATCAGCTTCTTGACCCGCTCGGCGGCGGCGGCGGTCAACGTGATTACTGGGGTGGCCATGTCTTTTCGCCGATTGCTCCTGGTTGCGGGACCTATGGTATCACATGGGGTCCCGTTATTAAAGTTTCACTACATGCCGAGTGCGAGTTTGGCGTCCTCGGACATGCGCTCGGGCGTCCACGGGGGGTCCCACACCAGGCGCACGGTGACCTCGCCCGCGCCGGGCAGCGCGGCCACGGCGCGCGCCACCTCGCCCGGCATCTCGCCGGCCACCGGGCAGGCGGGCGCGGTCAGGGACATCTCGATCTCGATGGTGCCGTCCTTGGCGATGTCGATCTCGTAAATGAGCCCCAGGTCGTAAATGTTAACCGGGATTTCCGGGTCGTGGACGGTCTGCAGGGCGATGGCCACCTCGGCCTCGCTGGCGACCGGTGTTACGGCCGGATCGATGGGCGCGCCGGCGCTGGCGCTGAACTCCTCCGGCTCGCCGGGTGGGCTTTGGCCGAAAGGCATGTAGGCGTCGTCGGTCATCGGTCCCTCACCGTTCACTCCGTGGTCACGTCGTTTTTGCGCGCCATGGCCGCCGACATGGTGTGCCAGGCGAGCGTCGCGCACTTGACCCGCATGGGGAATGCGCGCACGCCCGAGAGCACCTGCAGCCGCTCGAGCGCCTCGGCGTCGTCGGCCACGGCCGCGATGTCGAAGTCGTCATTGGTGCACATCTGGTGGAAGTTTTCGAACAGGGCGCGCGCCTCCGCCTCGGTCTTGCCGCGCAGGATGTCGGTCATCAGCGAGGCCGAGGCGATCGAGATCGCGCAGCCCTTGCCCTCGAAGGCGGCGTCGCGGATCGTCCCGTCCTCGTCGATGGTCAAGTGGACGATCAGGGCGTCGCCGCAAATGGGGTTGTTGCCGGTGGCGTGCCGATTGGCGTCCTCCGGCCGGCGGTGATTGCGCGGATTGCGGCCGTGATCGAGGATCACCTCCTGATAGAGTTCGCGCAGCTCGTCCAGCATCAGCCGAAGATCTCCGTGACCGTGCCCAGCGCCTCGACGAGGACGTCGACTTCTTCACGCGTGTTGTAGATGCCGAAGGAGGCGCGCGCGGTCGCCGTCAGCCCCAATCGCTGCAAGAGCGGCTGGGCGCAGTGGTGGCCGGTGCGCAGCGCGACCCCGGTGCGGTCGACGATCGTGCCGATGTCGTGGGAGTGTGCGCACGCCATGGTGAAGGAGACGATGCTCGCCTTCTCCCTGGCCGTGCCGATGATGGTCAGGCCGGGCACCTGGCCGAGCCGTGCCGTGGCGTAGGCGAGGATGCCGCTTTCGTGGGCGGCGATGGTTTCGCGCCCGAGGCCCTCCACGTAGTCGAGCGCGGCGCCCAGGCCGATCGCCTCGACGATCGCCGGCGTGCCGGCCTCGAAGCGGTGCGGCGCGTCCTTGAACTCGCTCTTCTCGAAGGTCACCGAGGCGATCATCTCGCCGCCGCCCTGGTAGGGGGGCAACGCGTTGAGGCGCTCGCGCTTGCCGTAGAGCACGCCGATGCCGGTCGGCCCGTAAACCTTGTGGCCGGTGAAGGCGTAGAAGTCGGCGTCCAGGTCTTGGACATCGATCGTCATGTGCGGCGCCGCCTGGGAGCCGTCGACCAGCACCGCAACCCCGCGCGCGTGCGCGCGTGCGATGACCTCCTTGATGGGCACGATGGTGCCGAGCGCGTTGGAGACATGGGTCATGGCGACCAGGCGCGTGCGCGGGCCGATGAGCGCCTCGAAATCGTCGAGCAGGAAGTTGCCGGCGTCGTCGATCGGGGCGACGCGCAGCACGATGCCGATGCGGTCGCGCAACAGCTGCCAGGGCACGATGTTGGAGTGGTGCTCGAGGGTCGAGATGATCACCTCGTCGCCGGCCTTCATGAAGGCGCGGCCGAAGCAGTCGGCGACCAGATTGAGCGCCTCGGTGGCGTTGCGGGTGAACACGATCTCGTCGGGGCTGCCGGCGTTGATGAAGCGCGCGACCTTTTCGCGTCCGCCCTCGAAGGCGTCGGTGGCGAGCTGGCTCATCCGGTGCACCCCCCGGTGCACGTTGGAATAGTGAGTTTCGTAAGCGTCCCGCATGGCGTCGAGCACCTGGCGCGGCTTTTGGGCACTGGCCGCGGAATCCAGATAGACCAGCGGGTGGCCGAAGACCTCCCGCGTCAGGATCGGGAAGTCGGCGCGGACGCGCTCGACATCGTAGGCCAACGTGGAGTTGTCGCCTGCCGCCCGGTCGCCTAGCGTTCTGTCGGCGGCGGTGCTCGCCTCGTTCATGATGCGGCCCGCCTGGTCGCGCTCGACACCCAATGCCCGATGCTGGCCATCAGCGCCGGGCACAGGCCCTCGGCGGCGACTTCGTTGATGGTATCGGCGAGGAACGCCTCGATCAGGATGGCGCGCGCCGCGGCCTCGGGAATGCCGCGCGCGCGCAGGTAGAAGAGCGCGTCGCGGTCGAGGTCGCCGACGGTCGCGCCGTGGCTGCACTTCACGTCGTCGGCGTAGATCTCGAGCTCGGGCTTGGTATCGATCTCGGCCCGGTTGGAGAGCAAGAGCGCCTTGCTGAGCTGATGGCCGTTGGACTGCTGCGCGCCGCGATGGATCACGATGCGGCCCTGGAACACGGCGCGCGCCTGCTCGTCGATGACGCCCTTGAAGATCTCGCGGCAAGAGGTCCGGGGCGCCATGTGTTCGATCGTCGTGGTCGTGTCGCAGTGCTGCTTGCCGCGCACCATGTAGGCGCCGTTGAGGTGGCACTCGGCGCCCGGGCCGGTGAGGCGGACCGAGACTTCGTGGCGCGACAGCCGGGCGCCGGTGGTCAGCGTGAAGGCGTCGTAGAGGGCGTTCGCTTCGAGATGGACGTGCTGCGTCGCGACGTGGACGGCCTCGGCGCCTTCGTCCTGGATCTTGTAGTGGTGCAGCTCGGCGCCTTCCCCGATGCGGATCTCGGTGCCGCTGTTGGCGAAGTAGGCGCCCGCGCCGAGCCCGATGTGGTGCTCGACCACCGTGGCGCGGCTGCCCGGCTCGAGCACGATCAGGTTGCGCGGGTGAAAGGCCAGCGGCTGCGGCCCGGCGGCGCCCACGTAGACGACCTCGATCGGCAGCGCCACCGAGACGCCGCGCTTGACCCTGAGCATCAGCCCGTCGCGCATCATCGCGGTATTGAGCGCCAGCAGCGCTTGCCCGTCGGGCGCGCCGATCCGCCCCAGGTGCTCGCCGACGGCCTCGGGGTCCCGGCGCAACGCGTCCGCCAAGCCGCCGAGCTCGACGCCCTCGGGCCGCTCGCCCGGCATGGCGAGGCATTGCATGAGCCGGCCGTTGACGAAGATCACCCGGTGATCGATGCCGCCCTGGGGCAGCAGGGTCGGCAGATGGTCGATGTTGACCGTGTGGGCGGTGGCCGGCAGGAAGTCGGTGGTCTCCAGCGGGCGCAGGCGCGTGTACTTCCAGGCCTCGACGCCCGGCGCCGGCAGGCCGAGCGAGGCGAAGCGCTCGATGCCCGCCGCGCGCAAATCGCACAGCCAGGGCAGCGCCGCACCCGGCAGCTCGCCGCGCAAGGCGTCGAACTGTTCGACGAAGGACTGAACCGGCGCGCTGTCGGGCATGGTATTAGGCCGCCGCGTCGGCGAACGCGGCGTAGCCGGTCCGCTCCAACTCCAGCGCCAGTTCCTTGCCGCCGGAGCGCGCGATGCGCCCCTGTGCCAGCACGTGCACGCGGTCCGGCACGATGTAGTCGAGCAGGCGCTGGTAATGGGTGATCACCAGGATCGAGCGCTCGGGCGTGCGCAGCGCGTTGACCCCGTCGGCCACGGTCTTGAGCGCGTCGATGTCCAGGCCGCTGTCGGTCTCGTCGAGCACGGCCAGCGTCGGCTTGAGGATCGCCATCTGCAGGATCTCGTTGCGCTTCTTCTCGCCGCCGGAAAAGCCGACGTTGACCGGCCGCTTGAGCAGCTCGTCGGAGATACCCAGGTCCTTTATGGTCCGGCGTATCAGCTTGATGAACTCCATGGCGTCGAGGGGCGTCTCGCCGCGGTGCTTGCGCTGGGCGTTGAGTGCCTCCTTGAGGAAAGTCGTGTTGGGTACGCCGGGGATCTCGACCGGGTACTGAAAGGCCAGGAAGACGCCCTCGCCGGCGCGTTCTTCCGGCGACATCGCCAGAAGGTCGCGGCCTTGGTAGAGGACCTGGCCCTCGGTCACCTCGTAGCCCTCGCGCCCGGTCAGCACGTAGGCGAGCGTGGACTTGCCCGAGCCGTTCGGCCCCATGATGGCGTGCACCTCGCCCGGGCCGATGGTCAGGTCGATGCCCTTGAGGATCGCCTTGCCGTCGACGCTGGCGTGCAGGTTCTTGATTTCAAGCATGTACCCCATGAATACCCTTATGTCTCCCGGCTCATCCGACGCTGCCTTCGAGACTGATCCCGACCAGCTTCTGCGCCTCGACGGCGAACTCCATGGGCAACTGCTGCAAGACCTCGCGGCAGAAGCCGTTGACCACGAGCGCCACCGCGTCCTCTTGCGAGAGGCCGCGCTGGCGGCAATAGAACAACTGGTCCTCGCTGATCTTGGAGGTCGTCGCCTCGTGCTCGACGATCGCCGAGCGGTTCTTGCTCTCGATGTAGGGCACGGTGTGGGCGCTGCAACGGTCGCCGATCAACAGCGAATCGCACTGCGTGTGGTTGCGCGCGTTCTCGGCCTTGGCCGAGATCCGCACCAGGCCCCGGTAGGTCTGCTGGGCGCGGCCGGCTGAGATGCCCTTGGAGACGATGCGCGAGCGCGTGTTCTTGCCGATGTGGATCATCTTGGTGCCGGTGTCGGCCTGCTGCATGTTGTTGGTGATGGCGACCGAATAGAACTCGCCGACCGAGTTGTCGCCCTGCAGGATGCAGCTCGGATACTTCCAGGTGATCGCCGAGCCGGTCTCGACCTGGGTCCAGGAGATCTTCGAGTTGCGCCCGCGGCAGGCGCCGCGCTTGGTGACGAAGTTGTAAATCCCGCCCTTGCCGTCCTTGTCGCCCGGGTACCAGTTCTGCACGGTCGAGTACTTGATCTCGGCGTCGTCGAGGGCGATCAGCTCGACGACGGCCGCATGGAGCTGGACCTCGTCGCGCATGGGCGCGGTGCAGCCCTCGAGGTAGCTGACGTAGGAGCCGGCGTCGGCGATGATCAGCGTGCGCTCGAACTGCCCGGTGTTGGCCGCGTTGATCCGGAAGTAGGTGCTGAGCTCCATGGGGCAGCGCACGCCCTTGGGGAGGTAGACGAAGGAGCCGTCGGTGAACACCGCCGAATTGAGGCAGGCGTGCTTGTTGTCGCGCGCCGGCACCACCGAGCCCAGGTACTTGCGCACCAATTCGGGATGCTCCCGGATCGCCTCCGACATCGAGCAGAAGATGACGCCTTGTTTCTCGAGCTTGCCCTTGAAGGTGGTGGCGACCGAGACGCTGTCGAAGATCGCATCGACCGCGACCCCGGCCAGCGCCTCCTGCTCCCTGAGCGGGATACCCAGCTTCTCGTAGGTGCGCAACAGCTCGGGATCGACCTCGTCCAGGCTCTTGGGCCCGTCGGACGACTTGGGCGCGGAGTAGTAGTAGGCGTCCTGGTAGTCGATCGGCGGAAAGGTGACATTGGCCCAGGCGGGCTCGGGCATGTTCAGCCAGTGCCGGTAGGCCTTGAGCCGCCAGTCGAGCAGCCACTCCGGCTCCTCCTTCTTGGCCGAGATGAAGCGGACGATGTCCTCGCTCAGGCCCTTGGGCGCGGTGTCGGCTTCGATGTCGGTGACGAAGCCGTACTTGTAGGTCTGCTCGGTGACCTCTTTTACCTGCCGCACGGTGTCGATGCTGACCGCCATGGTTTCTCCTGTCTCGCTCGGTTACTTTGCCTGGAATTTTCTATAACGTATTGTGATAAATTGTTAATTCGCAATCAACTCCGGCGCCTCGGCGGCCGGCTCCGGGGGCATCCCGAAGCTCGGGTGGCCGGTCGCCATATCGGCCAGGGTGACCTCCGATAGCGCGCCATGGATTGCCTTGTTGACCTTGTCCCAGTTGCCGCGCATGGGGCAGAGCGATTCCACGTCGCAGCCGCCCGAGGCGCCGTCCACGCAGGCGGTCAGCGCGATCGGGCCTTCCAGCGCCTGGATGATCTCGGCCACCGAGATCGCCTCGGCCGGGCGGTTGAGCGTGTAGCCGCCGGCCGCGCCCCGGTGCGAGGTGATCAGCCGCTCGTGCGCCAGGGTATTCAAGAGCTTGGCGACCGTGGGCAGCGGCACACCGGTATCCTGGGCGATCTGGGGCGCGGTGCGCAGATCGCCGGGTTTCCGGGACATCTGGGTCAGAACGACCACGCCGTAGTCGGTCAGCCGGTTCAGCTTTAACATCGCGGTCTCCAAATCAGACCAATTTAGTTAGGTTTAAAATATTCAAAAATGCGGGAGAATCAAGGCCTTTTTCGATCTTGGCCGGCATTCGCTCCGCCGCCCTGGCGCGGGTGGGTGGCGCACGGGCTCCGCGGGACGGGCCCCTCAATCCCTTGTGATCGAAAGTGTCTGGCGGACCCCGGCGGTGGGAGACTATTCTTGATCGATTCCATTGGGCCGCGCGGGGACCGCCCGACGGTGAAGGCGCGCGTCCTCGAGGACGCGCCGCGCGAGGGCGAGGGGTTCACATGCCTGCTTCCGGGTCTCCCTTGTGAAAAAGCTTGCGTTCGCTGCCGTGCTCGTTGCCCCGCTGTTCGCCGGGCCGGTTGCCTTCCCGTTTGCTGGCGCGCCGCTCGGTTTTGGCGACGGCACCGCCGCCGCCCAAACGGACGCGGCCCAAAGCGAGATTTCGCCGCAGAAGCCAACCGGGCACTTCCGCGTCCAGCGGCCGGCGGGCCTGACCGGGGCCGACGCGCTGACCATATACAACCGCATCCTCGACGATATGGTGGCGGTTTCCCGCCTCTCGTCCTATCCCGCCGCGGAGGCCTACCGCTACTGGCGCCGGTACAACACCGTGCCGTACCGCTCCGCCCAGCACGGCGAGCGCTACGTCAACAACTACGCCAATGCCAAAGCGGGGGCCTATCGCCATTTCGAGGCGGCCGGCGAGATGCCGGTCGGCGCGGTGCTGATCAAGGATAGCTTCGCCGTGACCAAGCGCGGCGATGTATTCAGCGGTCCGCTGTTCGTGATGGAGAAGATGCCGACCGGCTTCAATATCGTGAGCCGGGATTGGCGCTACGTCATGGTCATGCCCGACGGCAGCCTGTTCGGCGCGACCAACGGCGAGGGCTCCGAGCGGGTCGAGTTCTGTATCACCTGCCACAAGCTGGCCGGCTTCGAGAACGACGATCTCTTCTATGTCCCTGAAAAATATCGGGTCCGGTTCCTCAACTGAGCGGGAGCGAGGGGGCGGGACCGCCCGCCATGCGGCCGGACGGCGGCGCGGCGGGATGGACCCGGGGCGTCGAGCGCCGTGCCCGCCGGCGCATCACGAAAACGTGAGGCACTTTGATTCCACAAGCGCCCGACTCCGCGTCTAAATTACATTCCTGTTCGCGCAAACGAAACTTCGGGTCCAATGCCAGAACCGGGTCGGTTGGCGAACGCGGCCCGGGTTCGGGAGGGAAATCAATGCTATCCAGAAAAAGAATGCTCTTGTCGACCACGATGGTGCCGTTGGTCGTCTTTGCCGGGGTCGCCATGGTTGGGGGAGTCGTAACCGACGGCGTCAGCATCAAGCCGGCTTTCGCCCAATGCGCCCCCAAGAAGTGCAATCCCTGTGCGGCGGCCAAGTGCAATCCCTGCGCTGCGGCCAAGTGCAACCCCTGCGCGGCGGCGAAGTACAACCCGTGCAACCCCTGCGCGGCGGCGAAGTGCAACCCGTGCAATCCCTGCACGGCCGCATGCGGCGCCTGCAGCCCCTGTGGAGCCGGCAAAAAGTGCGTCGTGCCGCGCTTGCAGAAGGCGGCCATTTGCAATCCCTGCGCGGTGGCGAAGTGCAATCCGTGCAATCCTTGCGCGGCGGCCAAGTGCAACCCGTGCAATCCTTGTGCGGCGGCCAAGTGCAACCCGTGCAATCCCTGCGCCGCGGCGTGCGGTGCGTGCAATCCCTGCGGCGCGGGCGGCGCCGAGGTGACCGACGCCGAGGCGGTCGCGGTCTACGACTGCCTGCTAAAGGAGCTCAAGGCGGCCTACGCGAAGTCGGACAACGACATCGCGCTCTCCTACATGAGCTGGCCGCGCTACAGCAAGCAGGCCTATCTGTCGGGCACCCACGGCAACCGCTATGTGCAGAACTACGCCAACGCCGAGGCGCGCGCCTACGGTGCCTATGAGAAGGCGGGCACCATGCCGGTCGGCTCGGCGATCGCGAAGGACAGCTTCGCGGTGACGGCCGACGGCAAGGTCACGATCGGACCGCTGTTCCTCATGGAGAAGATGAACGCCGGCTTCAGTCCGAGTAGCGGCGATTGGCGCTACACCATGATCATGCCCAACGGGTCGGTGTTCGGCACCACCTTGGGCGCCGGCGGCGCAAAGGTGCGGTTCTGCGCCGAATGCCACATGTCGGTGACACCGGACGTCGACTCGATGATGTTCATGCCCGACGAGTACCGGATCAAATAGACCCGGGCGCTCTCACGGGTCCGAGCTCGGACGCCTCCGCACCGCGGTCAGGAGGTCGGCGATCGCCATGAGGGTTCCGATCCTCTTGACGCTTGTCGCCTGGCTGACGGTGTCGGGGGCGTTCGTACGCGCGGACATGGCCGACGGCCTGGCCGCCTTCGACGCCGGCGACTATGCCACCGCCTTCGAGGAATGGCGCGCGCTCGCCCGCGCCGGCGAGGCCGAGGCCCAGGTCGCGCTCGCCGGTCTCTATCTCGCCGGCCAGGGCACGCGCGCCGACGCGGCCGAGGCGCTGCGCTGGTACCGCCTGGCCGCCGGGCAGGGCGACGCGGTCGCGCAACTCAACCTGGGCGATCTCCTGAGCCGCGGGCTCGGCGCGGCGCGCGATCCGGTCGGCGCCTATGTCTGGTTCGCGCTGGCGGCCGCCCAGGGCCGGCGCTGGCCGGCGCTACGCCGCGACGAGATCGCCGCCGAACTCAGCCCCGCGCAACGGGCCGAAGCCGAGGCGCGCCTCGCGGCGTGGCGGCAGTCCCACGAGACCGGATCAGGATCGACCGAACCCACCTCGCGGGTTCGATCGATCCGGTGAATCCGATCTGCTCTAGCCCGGCGCCCGCTGACCTTCACTTCGATCCGGCCCGCTCGCCACCGCGGCGCTGCGCGCGCAAGAGAACCAGCGCCAGCACCGTGCCGCCGGCGCTCAAGGCCGCCATGGCCAGGAACGCGCCGCCCGCGTAGGTTTGGTAGAGCGCACCCGCCGCCAGCATGGAAAGTCCCATGGCGATGCCGCCCGAGATCGCTGCGTACAGGCTCTGCGCGGTGGCCGAGAGGCCGGGCGGGGCGGCGCGCGCGATGAAGTGCATGGCGGCCAGGTGCGCGGCGCCGAAGGTCAGCGCGTGCAGCGCCTGGACCGCAACCAGCGCCGGCAGCGCCGTGGTCGCCGCCAGCACCGACCAGCGCAGGACGCCGCCGAGCCCGGCCAAGGCCAGCAAAACCGGCGGGCTCACGCGCGCCACGACCGCGCCGCTGACTGCGAACAGCAGGATCTCGGCGGCCACGCCCTCGGCCCAGAGCCAGCCGATCGTGGTCTCGCTCAGGCCCGCCGCCTTCCAGTGCAGCGCCGAGAATCCGTAATAAACCGCGTGACTCGCCTGGAGCAGGCTGACCGTGCCCAGGAACAGCAGGAAGCGCCGCTTGCCGAGCAGGGCGAGTGGGCTCAACCGGGCCGATTCATGGGGCGGATCCCGCCGGCCGGGCAGGGCGAACGCGGCCAGGACCGTGAGCGCGAGCGCGCCCAGAATCAGGTACAGCACCAAGTCGGGCTCGCGCCCGGTAATCAGGAAGCCGGTGCCCACGGTGCCGAGGATGAAGGTGAGCGAACCCCAGAGCCGGATGCGCCCGTAGTCGAGGCGCTCGCGAAGAACCGCGGCCATGGTCTGGCTCTCGGCAATGGGGGTCAGCGCCTGGTGGCAGGCCGCCGCCGGCAGCATGATCAGAAGGATCGGCCAGAAACCCCGCGCCCCGGTCATGCCGGTGAAGAACAGCAGGCTGAGCGCCGCGGCGATCACCAGGGTCGCCTTGGCACGGCCGCTGCGGTCGGCGATCTGGGCGATGGCCGGTGTGGCCACGACCTTGGTCCAGGACAGCAGCGCGAACAGCAGGCCGATCTCGGCGGCATCCAGCCCCCGGCTTTTCAGGAACACCGGCCAGAACGGCAGGTAGACGCCGAGCAACAAGAACAACGCGCCATAGAAGGCGGCGTAGCGGATGGCGGGAGCGCGGGCTGGCGGCATGGCCTTGATATACCCCCGCCCGGCGCGGGCGGTCGAGGCTTGCCTTGAGCCGCGGGCCGTTCCGGCAATAATGATCTCTGGATCCAATCGGGAAGGGGGGCCGGATGGCGGGTCGGGGCGACGCGTCTATCGGCGAGTTCGACACCGTGATCGTCGGCGCCGGCTCGGCGGGCTGCGTGCTCGCCAACCGGCTCTCCGCCGATCCGGACCAGCGCGTCTGCCTGCTCGAGGCCGGCGGCAAGGACCGCTACATCTGGATCCACATCCCGATCGGCTACCTCTACACCCAGAACAACCCCAGGACCGACTGGTGCTTCAAGACCGAGGCGGAGGCCGGCTTGAACGGCCGCGCGCTCAACTATCCGCGCGGCCGGGTGCTGGGCGGCTGCTCGTCGATCAACGGCATGATCTACATGCGCGGCCAGGCGCGCGACTACGACCACTGGCGCCAGCTCGGCAATCCGGGTTGGGCCTGGGACGACGTGCTGCCCGCCTTCACCCGCGCCGAGGACTTCTACCAGGGCGCCGACGAGGCCCACGGCGCGGGCGGTGAGTGGCGGGTCGAGGACATGCGCCTGAGCTGGGAGATCCTCGAGGCCTTCCGGGAGGCCGCGGCCGAGGCCGGCATCCCCGGGACCGACGACTTCAACCGCGGCGACAACGAGGGCTGCGGCTACTTCCACGTCAACCAGAAGCGCGGCGTGCGCTGGAATACCGCCAAGGCCTTCCTGCGCCCGGTCATGAATCGGCCGAACCTGACCGTCCTCACCCACGCCCAGGCGACGCGCATCCGCTTCGACGGGCGCCGCGCGGTCGGCATCGAGTTCCGCGGCAAGGGCGGGGCGGCCTATGTGGCGGCGCGGCGCGAGGTCATCCTGGCGGGCGGCGCCATCGGCTCGCCCCAGCTCCTGCAGCTCTCCGGCATTGGCCCGGGCGACTTGCTCCGGGATTTCGGCATCCCGCTGGTGCACGAACTCGCAGGCGTCGGCGGCAACCTCCAGGACCACCTGCAGATGCGCCTGATCTTCAAGGTCGCGAACACCAAGACCATGAACGAGCGCGCCAACAGCCTGGTCGGACGGATCGGCATGGGGCTGGAGTATTTCCTGTTCCGGCGCGGGCCGTTGACCATGGCGCCCAGCCAGTTGGGCGCCTTCGCGAAGTCCGATCCGGCGCTGGAGACGCCGAACCTGCAGTATCACGTCCAGCCGCTGTCGCTCGACCGGTTCGGCGAGCCGCTCCATCCCTTTCCGGCCTTCACCGCCTCGGTCGCCAACCTGCGGCCCGAGAGCCGCGGCCGGGTGCGGATCGTGAGCCCCGACCCCTTCGCCGCGCCGTCGATCAAGCCCAACTACCTGTCCACCGAGGCCGACCGCAAGGTGGCGGCCGCGGCGATCCGGCTGACGCGGCGCATCGCCGCGGCGCCGGCCTTGGCGCGCTTCGAGCCCCGGGAGTTCAAGCCGGGCGAGGCGTTCCAGAGCGACGACGAGCTGGTCAAGGCGGCGGGCGACATCGGCACCACCATCTTCCACCCGGTCGGCACCGCCAAGATGGGCGACGACGCGCTCGCGGTGGTCGACGCGCGCCTGCGGGTGCGCGGGATCGAGGCCTTGCGGGTGGTCGACGCCTCGGTCATGCCGACCATCACCTCGGGCAACACCGCCGCCCCCACCATGATGATCGCCGAAAAGGCCGCCGAGATGATCCGCGAGGACCGGCGGGGCTAACAAGACGGTTCACCACAGAGGCGCGGAGAACCAAAACAAGAAAGGATTCACCACAAAGGCACAAAGACACGAAGAGACCACGAATTTTTTTGGTTGCGCGCTTCGCGCGCCGATAACTTCTTTGTGCTCTTCGTGTCTTCGTGGTGACTCTTTCTGGTTCTCTGTGTCTCTGTGCCTCTGTGGTGATACCAACATCGTGCGCCTCATACGCCGAGATAGCGCTCGTGGAGCGTGGGGTCGGCGGCGCGCTGTTGGGACGCGCCGGTCCGGACCCGCGCGCGGCCCTTCTCGACGATGCCGCGCCGGCCCGGCCGCCTCAGGTGAAGGCCTTGAAGGCGATGATGGTGAAGGTGTCCTTGACGCCGGGGAGCGTCTGCACGGTTTCGGTCACGAAGTGGCCGATGTCGGCCGCCTCGGGCAGGTAGCACTTGATCAGCAGGTCGTATTCGCCCGAGGTCGAATAGACCTCGGAGACCTGCTCGACGGCCTGCACGGCCTCGTCGGCCACGTCGTAGGCCTTGCCCAGCTCACACTTGACCATGATGAAGATGGTTTGCATGGCGCCTCGCTCACTTTCGCGCGCCATGATACCCAATTCGCGGGCGCCGCCAACGGCCGATCGCGCCGCCATGAAAACGGTGGCCGCGGGACCGGGCGTCGGTTGGTCTCGTTAGGCGCCGATTCCCGCCGGCTCAGACCGGGTCGACGGGGCGCAGCAGGAAGGCCGGGGTGTGCTCGCCGAAGGGCTCGGACGGGCGCGAGGGCGCCGCCGCGGGCCGCTCCTTGGGCGTTCGCTCCACGGGCGTCCGCTCTCTGAGCGCTGGCTCCTTGGGCGCGGCCCTGGCCGGCTCGGCCCGACGCGGCTCGGCCCGAGTTGGCGCGGTCTTGGCCGGGCGCCTGTCCGCGCCGTTTCGGCTCTCGGGCGCTTGGGTTCCGGCTGACCGGGATTGGGCCGTTTCGGGCGCGACGTTCCTGGCCGTGGGCGTCCCGCGCGGCTGGTCCGAGGTCCGCTTCCTTGTGCGCCGCCGGCGTCCGCCCCTTGGGGACGGGTCTCCGCCGGTCCAGCCGGCGACGCCGTCCGCCGTCATCTCGGGGATCGGATGTCCGAGCAGCCCAACGATCGCGGCCAGCGCCCGCGCCTCCTCGGGCAGTGCCAGCGTGATCGATCGCCCGGCGCGTCCGGCGCGCCCGGTTCGCCCGATCCTGTGGACGTAATCCTCGGCGTGGATCGGCACGTCGAAGTTGAACACGTGGGACATCTCGGGCAGATCGAGGCCGCGCGCGGCCACGTCGGAGCAGACCAGCAGCTGGAACTCGCCGTTCTTGAACCGTGCCAGGGTGTCCGTGCGCACCGGCTGGGCCATGTCGCCGTGGAGCGCCGCGACCGAGAAATCGTGCTTCTTGAGCGAGCGGAACAGGATGTCCACGTCGCGCTTGCGGTTGCAGAAGACGAGCGCGCTCTTGACCGCCTCGGCGCGGACCAGCGCGCGCAGCGCGGCGCGCTTGTCCTTGCGCTCGCCGGCGATCTTGACCAGTGACTGCACCACGGTATCGGCCGCCGAGCTCGGCGGGTCGACCGCGACCTCCTTGGGGTTCATCAGGAAGGCGTCGGCCAGCAGCCGGATTTCCGGCGGCATGGTGGCGGAGAAGAACATGGTCTGACGGATCTTCGGCAGCAGGCCGACGATGCGCTCGACGTCGGGAATGAAGCCCATGTCGAGCATGCGGTCGGACTCGTCGATGACCAGGATCTTCACGCCGGCGAGCAGGATCCGGCCGCGCTCGAACAGGTCGAGCAGGCGGCCCGGGGTCGCGATCAGCACGTCGACGCCGCGCTCCAGCTTCCTCTCCTGCTCGGTGATCGACGAGCCGCCGATCAAGAGCGCCTTGGAGAGCGCGTTGTACTTGCCGTAGACCTCGAAGCTCTCGGCGACCTGGGCGGCCAGCTCGCGCGTCGGCTCCAGGATCAGCGAGCGGGGCATGCGCGCCCGGGCGCGGCCGCTGGCCAGGATGTCGATCATGGGGAGCGTGAAGGACGCCGTCTTGCCGGTGCCGGTCTGGGCGCAACCGAGCAGGTCGCGGCCCATGAGCACATAGGGGATGGCTTTTTCCTGGATCGGTGTGGGCTTGGTATAACCGGCCTCGTCCACCGCCTTGAGGACCTCGGGGCTGAGGCCCAGATCTGTGAATTTCATGTATCTCCGTACAATCGAATAATGCAGCTCAATCGTGTTATTACACCGGGCTTCTATTTAAATTCTCCTAACAAATTGTCAATGGTGTCCGTCAAAGAAATTTATTAAAAAAAACCACGTATTGCGCCGTGTGGCCCCGACCGTCGGGGGCCGGGAACGGCCGGCCACTCCGGAAACGTCCGCCCTAAAGGCGGCGCCCCTAAACGTCCAACTCCGAGACGAACTTGGCGTTTTCCTGGATGAAGGCGAAGCGCAGCTCCGGCTTGCGCCCCATGAGGCGTTCGACCAGGCGTTCGGTCTCCTTCTTCTGGGCGCGCGCCTCGTTGGCCTCCTTGGCGTCGGTCAGCGTCACGCGCAGGAGCGTCCGCCCGGCCGGTTCCATGGTGGTTTGCTTGAGCTGCCGGGCCGGCATCTCGCCCAGGCCCTTGAAGCGGCTGATCTCGACCTTGCCGCGGCCCTTGAACCGCGTCTCGAGCAAATGGTCCTTGTGCTTGTCGTCGCGCGCGTAGGCGGTCTCGCCGCCCTGGCTCAAGCGATAGAGGGGGGGCTGGGCCAGATAGAGCCGCCCGGCCTCGATCAGGCCCTGCATTTCCCGGTAGAAGAAGGTCATGAGCAGCGCGGCGATGTGGGCGCCGTCGACGTCGGCGTCGGTCATGATGATGACCCGCTCGTAACGCAGCTTGTCGATGTCGAACTGATGGCTGAGGCCGCAGCCCAAGGCCAGGGTGATGTCCGAAATCTCCTGGTTGGCCTTCATCTTGTCCTGGGTGGCGCTGGCGACGTTGAGGATCTTGCCGCGCAAGGGCAGGACCGCCTGGGTCTCGCGGTCGCGCGCTTGCTTGGCCGAGCCGCCCGCGGAATCGCCCTCGACCAGGAAAATCTCGGTGCCGTCGGCGCGGTTGCGCGCGCAGTCGGTCAGCTTGCCCGGCAGGCGCAGCTTGCGCGTCGCCGACTTGCGGTTGAGCTCCCGCTCGCGGCGCCGGCGCAGGCGCTCGTCGGCGCGCTCGACGATGCGGTCGAGCAGGATCTTGGCGCGCTCCGGGTTGCCCGAGAGCCAGTGGTCGAAGTGGTCCTTGACCGTGCTCTCGACCAGCCTAGCGGCGGTCGGGCTGGCCAGCTTCTCCTTGGTCTGGCCCTGGAACAGCGCGCTCTTGATAAAGACCGAGAGGATCGCGCAGGCGCCGCCCAGGAGGTCGTCGGCGGTTAGCTGGGCGATCTTCTTCTTGTTGTTGCCGATGAGCTCGGCGTAGGCCTTGAGGCTCTTGATCAGGCCGGCGCGCAGGCCCTGCTCGTGGGTGCCGCCGTCGGCCGTCGGGATCGTGTTGCAGTAGGAATTGAGGAAGCCGTCCTCGTCGCCCGGCCAGGTGATCGCCCACTCGACGTGGCCCTCCTCGTCGGGGAACTCGGCGCGGTCGACGAAGGGTTCCGGGGTCAGCGTCCTGCGGCCGTTCAGGCTGGCCTGGAGGAAATCGCCGAGGCCGTTGGGGAAGTGCAGGGTTTCCGAGGCCGGGATCGCCGTCTGGCCCTTCTTGGCCTTCTTTATCAGGCCGGGCGCGCAGATCCAGCGGATCTCGACGCCCCGGAACAGGTAGGCGCGCGAACGCGCCATGCGGTACATCTGGTCCGGCTGGAAGCGGGCGCTCTCGCCGAAGATCGTGGGGTCCGGCTGGAACGTGATCGTGGTGCCGCGCCGGTTCTGGGTGCCGCCCGCGTTCTTCAGCTTGCCCTTCGGCTTGCCCTGCCCGTAGCACTGGCGATACAGCTTGCGATCGCGCGCGACCTCGACCGTCAGGTTGTCGGCGAGCGCGTTGACGACCGAGAGGCCGACGCCGTGCAGGCCGCCCGAGGTGGTGTAGACCTTCTCGGCGAACTTGGCGCCCGAGTGCAGCGTGGTCATGATGACCTCGAGCGCCGACTTGCCCTTGAACTTGGGATGGGCGTCGACCGGGATGCCGCGGCCGTTGTCGCGCACGGTGACCCGGTTGTCGAGGCCGAGCTCGACCTCGATGCGGGTCGCGTGGCCGGCGACCGCCTCGTCCATGGCGTTGTCGAGCAGCTCGGCCACCAGGTGGTGCATGGCGTGCTCGTCGCTGCCGCCGATGTACATGCCGGGGCGCCGGCGCACCGGCTCGAGGCCCTCGAGGACCTCGATGTCCTTGGCCGAGTAGTCGTCGGAATTCTGGACCAGGTTCTCGAACAGATCGGGCATGCGCCGAGATGTATCCCTGATTCGTGGTGCCATAAAGGCGGAATTGCCCTGGCGGCCGGGCTGTAGCAAAATCATTCACAGCATACAGTGATTAAGACAACGAAAACGCCCGGATAGGGAAACGCCCCCATGGCCGAGCCCAAGACCGAGCCCAAGACCGAGCCCAAGACCGAGCCCGAGTTCCGGCCGCGCGGCGAGCTCGCCATCCGCATCCTCGCCATGCCCGCCGACGCCAACCCGAGCGGCGACATCTTCGGCGGCTGGGTGCTCTCGCAGATGGATATCGCCGGCGGCATCATGGCCGGACAGCGCGCCCAGGGGCGGGGCGCGACCGTGGCGGGGACCCCCCCGACCCTCCCCC
>JACZWN010000035.1:0-3388 GCA_022572105.1 Pseudomonadota bacterium
GGGGCCGCTTTCCACGCCGAGCTGGCCGCGCGCGACCCGGTCATGGCCGCGCGCCTCGAGCCCGGCGATAGCCAGCGCCTGATCCGTGCCTGGGAGGTGCTGGAGGCGACCGGCCGCTCGCTCGCCGACTGGCAGGCACGGAGCGGCGGCGGACCCGATGGCGCCCCCGATGGCGCCCCCGCCCGAATCCTGCGCCTCGTTTGCCTGCCGCCGCGCCCCGCCCTCTACGCCGCCTGCGACGCCCGCCTGCGCGCCATGGTCGAGAACGGTGCGCTCGAGGAGGTGCGGACGCTGCGCGCGCTCGGCCTCGACCCGCGACTGCCGGTGATGAAGGCGCTCGGCGTCCGGGAGCTCGGCCGCCACCTCGACGGCGCGTTGTCGCTGGACGACGCCATCGCCCAGGCCCAGCAGGCGACGCGCAACTACGCCAAGCGGCAGATGACCTGGCTGCGCACCCAGACGCCGCCGGACGGCCCGCGGCCGGTGACCCTGAACGAGCAATATTCGAAAAGTCTGGACCCCAAAATCTTTACGATTATTCGTCGGTTTCTGTTGACCGGATAACCGGGAGCGACTAGGTTACGGCCTCCGCGCGGCCGGAAAACGGCCTGCGCGGCCAGTGTCTTGCGCCCTTTTGGAGTTTTACGCCCTGGCGGGCGGCAGGACACGGCAACCGACAGCCCGCCCTGCAGGGAGGACGGACCATGGCGCCGGCGCAGATGACCGGATCGCAAATGTTGCTCAAGGCTCTGGTGGATCAGGGCGTTGACACCATCTTCGGCTATCCGGGCGGGGCCGTGCTGCCAATCTACGACGCGCTCCACCAGCAGAACGCGCTACGCCACATTCTGGTCCGCCACGAGCAGGCGGCGGTGCACGCCGCCGAGGGCTACGCGCGCTCGACCGGCAAGGTCGGCGTGGTCCTGGTGACCTCGGGCCCGGGCGCGACCAACGCGGTGACCGGCCTGACCGATGCGCTGATGGATTCGATCCCGGTGGTCTGCCTGACCGGCCAGGTGCCGACCCACCTGATCGGCAACGACGCCTTCCAGGAAGCCGACACCACGGGCATCACCCGGCCGTGCACCAAGCACAACTATCTGGTCAAGGCGGTCGAGGACCTGCCGCGCATCGTCCACGAGGCCTTCTACGTGGCGCGCAGCGGCCGTCCCGGCCCGGTCGTCGTGGACCTGCCGAAGGACGTGCTGCAGGCCAAGGGCGCCTGCTATCTGGCGCCCGGCGAGGTCAAGCACCGAACCTACCGGCCCCAAGTCAAGGCCGACCGGACGACCATCGAAGCGGCGGTCGAGATGATCGCCAAGGCCGAGCGCCCGCTCATCTATTTCGGCGGCGGCGTGATCAATTCGGGCGATAAGGCGAGCCGGCTGCTGACCCGCTTCGCGCGCGACCTCGGCATACCCTGCACCTCCACGCTCATGGGCCTGGGCGCGTTCCCGGCCAGCGATCCGCTGTTCCTCGGCATGCTCGGCATGCACGGCACCTACGAGGCCAATCTGGCCATGTATCACTGCGACGTCATGATCGCGGTGGGCGCCCGCTTCGACGACCGCGTGACCGGGCGGCTCGACGAGTTCGCGCCGCACTCGCGCAAGATCCACATCGACATCGATCCGAGCTCGATCAACAAGAACGTCGTCGTGGACCTGCCGATCGTGGCCGACGTCGGGCGTGCGCTCGACGCGCTCTTGAAGGTCTGGAAGGCGCGCGGCCACAAGCTCGCCCCGAAGGCGCTGAAGGCCTGGTGGAAGCAGATCGAGGAATGGCGCGCCCGCGACTGCCTGAAATACACGCAATCGGACGGGCCCATAAAGCCGCAGTACGCGATCCAACGGCTCTACGAGCTGACCAAGGACCGCAACGCCTACATCACCACCGAGGTCGGCCAGCACCAGATGTGGGCGGCGCAGTTCTACAAGTTCGAGAAGCCGCGCCACTGGATGACCTCGGGCGGGCTGGGGACCATGGGCTACGGCTTCCCCTCGGCGGTCGGGGTCCAGATCGCCCATCCCGACGCACTGGTCATCGACATCGCCGGCGAGGCCTCGTTCCTGATGAATATCCAGGAACTCTCGACCGTCGCCCAATACGGCCTGCCGGTGAAGGTCTTCATCATCAACAACCAGTGGATGGGCATGGTCCGGCAATGGCAGGAGCTGCTGCACGGCAAGCGCTATTCCCAGACCTACATGGCGTCGCTGCCCGACTTCGTGCGGCTCGCCGAGGCCTTCGGCGCGGTCGGTCTCAAGGCCACCCGCCCGGACGAGGTGGACGACAAGATCATGGAGATGATCGAGACGCCCAAAGCGGTGATCTTCGACTGCCAGGTCGAACCGGAGGAGAACTGCTTCCCGATGATCCCGTCCGGCGCGGCGCATTACGATATGTTGCTGGGACCCGAGGACAAGGCCGTCAAGCCGGTCTCCGAGGAAGGCATGGTCCTGGTATAGCGGCCCCCGCGCTCCGCATCGGGCTTGACCGGCCCGGCGGCAACGGCGAAACCAGGGCCGCGACCGTCACCGGCCGCGCCACCTTGTCCATCGAGAACCCGGACCGACAGAACGAGAGACTTGGAACGCGGCCCATGGCGCCTAAGGAGCAACCGATCGAGACCCGCACCATCGCGGTGCTGGTGGACAACGAGCCCGGCGTCCTGGCCCGGGTCATCGGCCTGTTCGCCGGTCGCGGCTACAACATCGCGAGCCTGACCGTCTCCGAGGTCGACCCGGAGCAGGGGCTGTCGCGGATCACCATCATCACCTCGGGCACGGCGCAGATCATCGAGCAGATCAAGGCCCAGCTCGCCCGCCTGGTGCCGGTGCACCGGGTCAGCGACCTGTCCAGCGAGGGGCCCCACGTGGAGCGCGAGCTGGCGCTGGTCAAGGTCACCGGGCGCGGCAACAAGCGGGTCGAATCCCTGCGCATCGCCGATATCTTCCGCGCCCAGGTGGTCGACTCCAGCCACGATCATTTCGTGTTCGAGATGACCGGCAAGAGCGAGAAGCTGGACGTGTTCATCGACCTGATGAGGCCCTTGGGCCTGGTCGACGTGAGCCGCACCGGCGTGGTCGCCATCGCGCGCGGGCCGAAGGGACTGTGATCCGGCCCCGTGGGGCGGCCGGAGCTCGAGACAAGGAGACGATGAGGGCATGGAACAGGCCGTCACTCTGGCTGGAATCGCGCTCGCGCTGCTGTTCGTCGCCATGAGCCCCGGCCCGGCGTTCATCGTCGTATCCCAGCAGGCGATGACGCATTCGCGCGACGCCGGCGTGATCACGGCCCTCGGGGTCTCCGTCGGCTCGGTCGTCTGGGTGATGCTCGTCATCCTTGGGATCGCCTTCGTCCTGGAGCAGGCGGTGTGGCTTTACGT
>JACZWN010000035.1:3398-20212 GCA_022572105.1 Pseudomonadota bacterium
GGCGCCTTGGTGGTTTAGTGGGGCGTTCAGTTAGGGGGGGGCGCCCGCCAGCCGATGACGGAGGAGTCCTGCGACCAGGGCGTGCGGTACACGCCGTGGCGCACGTTTTGGCGTGCGATCCTGATTCAGTTGCTGAATCCGAAGGCCGCGGTCTTCTTCGGCAGCGTATTCCTGACGATGCTGTCGCCGGATGCGCCCGCATGGGTGATGGGCGTGGCGCTAGGGATGGTTTTCGTCATCGAATTCGGATGGTATCTCGTGGTGGCGACCACATTGTCCTCGAAACCGGCCCGCCGCGTTTATGCGCGGGCAAAGGCTTGGGTCGAGCGCATCGCGGGCGCGTGGCTGGCTTTGTTGGGGGTGAAACTTGCTTTGTCCGACCGCTAGTCGATCGCGTCCAAGATAAAATAGGGAGGTTGGAAAGAAAAATGCGCGTTTATTACGACCGTGACGCCGACGTGAACCTGATCAAGGGCTGCAAGGTGGCGGTGATCGGCTACGGCAGCCAGGGCCACGCCCATGCCAACAACCTGAAGGACAGCGGCGTCGCCGAGGTGCGGGTCGCCTTGCGTCCCGGATCGGCCAGCGCCGAGAAAGCCACGGGCGCCGGCCTCGAGGTCGTAGCGCCGGCCGAGGCCGCCAAGTGGGCCGACGTGGCCATGGTGCTGGTGCCCGACGAGCTGCAGGCCGCGCTCTACCGCGACGACCTGGCGCCGAACCTGCGCGACGGCGCGGCGCTCGCCTTCGCCCACGGCTTCAACATCCACTTCAACCTGATCGAGCCGCGCCCCGATCTGGACGTCTTCATGATCGCGCCCAAGGGGCCGGGCCACCTGGTGCGCTCGGAATACCTGGGCGGCACCGGGGTACCCTGTCTCCTGGCCGTGCACCAGGACCCCAGCGGCAACGCCACCGAGATCGGACTGTCCTACGCTTCCGCCATCGGCGGCGGGCGCGCGGGCGTCATCGAGACCACCTTCAAGGAGGAGTGCGAGACCGACCTGTTCGGCGAGCAGGTCATCCTCTGCGGCGGCCTGAGCGCGCTCATTGCGGCCAGCTTCGAGACCCTGGTCGAGGCCGGCTACGCCCCCGAGATGGCCTATTTCGAGTGCGTCCACGAGGTCAAGTTGATCGTCGACCTGATCTACGAGGGCGGCCTCGCCAACATGCGCTACTCGGTCTCCAACACCGCCGAGTACGGCGATTACGTCTCGGGCCCGCGGATCATCACCGACGAGACCCGGGCCGAGATGAAGCGCATCCTCGCCGACATCCAGTCGGGCCGCTTCGCCAGCAAATGGGTTGCCGAGTGCAACGCCGGCCAGCCGAGCTTCAAGGCGCTGCGCCGGCAGTGGGCCCAGCACCCGGCCGAGGAAGTCGGCGCCAAGCTGCGCGCCATGATGCCCTGGTTGGCCGAAGGCAGGCTGGTCGACAAGACCAAGAACTAACCAATCCGGTCGCAGAATCACGGGTAACGTAAACACGGGGACAGTATACTATTTTCTTTAACGGAACCTGCCGCGTCATGGCCTTGAGTTCTGGCAAAGGCAAGGCTGATGCGGCGTCCGACGGCAGGTGTTCCTTGAGCGCCTGGGATCATCTGGCGTGGCGGCGTAATTCACGCTCATAGAAAATAGTATACTGTCCCCGTGTTTACGTTACCCGTGTTTACTGCCTAGCGCGCCTCCTGGGCCCGCGCCTCCTGGGCCCAGTACAGGACGTCCTGGCGCAGGGCGGCGAAGTGCGCTTCGGTGGGCGCGCCGAACAGCGGGTCCTCGGGCTGGCTCAGGCGGGCGTCGATCTCGGCCCAGTCGGCGGCGCCCAGGGCACGCCGGGCGGCCGGCAGGAACTCCCGCTCCTCCTTGTTCATGTGCTCCCGGTAGGCCTCGAGGAACCGGCGGGCGGTGTCCGCGAAGGGCCCGCGCGGCACTTGGATATCCTGCAGGATGGCGTCGATCGCGTCCGCGAAGCGGCGGGTCAGCGCGGCCAGGGCCTGGTGCTCGGCGGCGAGGTCGCCGATCGCCGCCGCGGCCACCGGATCGGCCGCTTTCAGGTGCTCCAGGACCAGGTCCTCCTTGGGGTGGTGGTAGAGGTCCGGATAGTCGAGGCAGTAGTCCACCACCCCACGGACGATGTCATAATCCGGGGTCTCGCCTTCGTCGAACAGGCCCAGCTGGCGCTCGAGCGCGTCCAGAAGCTTGGCCAGGTTGGCGTGGTCCTCGCGCAGCGAGTCGATGATGTTCGTCACCTCGAGGCCTCCTCTCGATGCCGGGTTCCCCTCTCTTTGCCGCCGGGCTAAGCTACCAGCGTGCGGCCATAAGGGGAATTGACATGGCTCAATCGGGCCGGGGCTCAATCGGGCCGGGGCGCCAGCGCCCACCCCCGCCTGGAAGCCGGGCATCGCCGCCCGAAGGCCGTGAATGAGCTTGGGCGCAAGCCCCGGTATAACTTTTCGACTGGGCAAAACTTTTCAACTGGAAGATAGTTATTGTTAACCATTCCCTGCGAGGGTAGTTATTATTAAGGTTTTCCGGGGTTCCGGCCAGTCGAGGGCCGGCCGGGACCGCTCACTGGATGCGACGCCTGCGCAAGAAACAATGTCGAGCCTGACCGAGCACCGCAGCACCCCGATCGCGACCGCCGCTCCGGCGGCGGCGGACGGTCCGTTGCGCGCCCGGCCGCTGGCCCTCTCCCTTTCCCTTTTTGCCGGTGACAAGGAGCTCCTCCTTAGTCGCCCCTGACCGCACGGCCGCCCTTGGGCGGCGCGCGATCGGGGGCATTCGAGTGGCTAGAGGACAACCGGTCATCGGACCAGAAGGGGAATTGAAATCATGAGTACCGTGAGCAGCGAAACCAATACGCAGGACGCGGATCGCGTCAGAATCTTCGACACCACCTTGCGGGACGGCGAGCAGTCTCCGGGCTGCTCGATGAACCTCGAGGAAAAGCTCCAGGTCGCGGGGGTCTTGGAGGAAATGGGCGTCGATATCATCGAGGCCGGCTTCCCGATCGCCTCCAACGGCGATTTCGCGGCCGTGCAGGCGGTCGCCAGGATGGTCAAGAAATCCACCGTGGCCGGGCTCGCCCGGGCCTCGCGGAAGGACATCGACCGCGCCGCCGAGGCGCTCAAGGGCGCCGTGCGGCCGCGCATCCACACCTTCATCGCCACCAGCCCGCTGCACATGAAGTACAAGCTGCAGATGGAGCCGGACGCGGTCCACCAGGCAGTCGCCGACAGCGTCTCCCGTGCCCGTGACCTGTGCGACGACGTCGAGTGGTCGTGCGAGGACGGCACCCGGTCCGAGCACGACTTCCTGTGCCGTTGCGTGGAGACCGCGATCAAGGCGGGAGCGCGCACGATCAACATCCCCGACACCGTGGGCTACACCATCCCGGCCGAGTTTCACGCGCTTATCTCCATGCTGTTCGAGCGCGTGCCGAACATCGACAAGGCGACGGTTTCGGTCCACTGCCACAACGACCTGGGACTGGCGGTGGCCAATTCGCTGGCCGCGATCGTGGCCGGCGCGCGCCAGGTCGAATGCACCATCAACGGCATCGGCGAGCGGGCCGGCAACGCCGCCATGGAGGAAATCGTCATGGCGCTACGCACGCGCCGCGACGTGCTGCCCTATTCGACCGGCGTCAAGACCGAATCGTTCACCAAGGCCTCGCGCCTGCTTTCGGCGATCACCGGCTTCTCGGTGCAGCCCAACAAGGCGATCGTCGGGGCCAACGCCTTCGCCCACGAGGCGGGCATCCACCAGGACGGCGTTCTCAAGCACACCGGGACCTACGAGATCATGACCCCGGAGTCGATCGGACTGCGCCGCTCCACGCTGGTCATGGGCAAGCATTCCGGCCGTCACGCCTTCAGGTCGAAGCTGGCCGAGCTGGGCTACGCCGATCTCTCCGACAATGCGCTTCAGAACGCCTTCCAGCGCTTCAAGGACTTGGCGGATCATAAGAAGGACATCTACGACGAGGACATCCTGGCGCTGGTCGACGACGCGGTCGTGCGCCACAACGATCACATCCGCTTCGTCTCGCTGCAGGTCGTATGCGGGTCCAAGGGCCCGCAGACGGCGGAGCTGGAGCTCGAGGTCGACGGCGAGCTCAAGCACGCCAAGGTGCAAGGACACGGCCCGGTGGACGCGACCTTCGCCGCGATCAAGGAGATCTTTCCGCACCAGATCAGCCTCCAGCTGTATCAGGTGCACGCGGTGACCGAAGGCACCGACGCGCAAGCCGAGGTCACGGTGCGGCTCGAGGAAAACGGCCGGACGGTCAACGGACAGGGCGCCGATTACGACACCCTGGTCGCCTCCGCCCGGGCTTATGTGAACGCGCTCAACAAGCTGTTGGTCAAGCGCGAGAAGACGGCTCCCGCCGCGTTGTCGGCGTGAGCCGGAAAGGAATGCGTTGAACTCGCCACGGCCGTCGGCCGGCCAAGATCGGCCCCGGCCGTAGTGTCGGATGTGACAATGAGGAACTAAAGGGGTTTTCGATGTTTTCTGGATTGCTTGGCCTGCTCTCCGCCGACATGGCGATCGACCTCGGCACCGCGAATACCCTGGTCTACGTGAAGGGCCGCGGCATCGTTCTGAACGAGCCTTCCGTGGTCGCCATCGCCGAGATCAAAGGCAAGAAACAGGTTTTGGCCGTCGGCGACGAGGCCAAGCTCATGCTCGGCCGTACGCCGGGCAACATCCAGGCGATCCGGCCGTTGCGCGATGGCGTGATCGCCGACTTCGACGTCGCCGAGGAGATGATCAAGCACTTCATCCGCAAGGTGCACAACCGGCGCAGCTTCACCAGCCCCCAGGTCATCGTCTGCGTGCCGTCCGGATCGACCGCGGTCGAGCGCCGCGCCATCCAGGAGTCGGCCGAGAGCGCCGGCGCGCGCCGCGTGTTCCTGATCGAGGAGCCGATGGCGGCGGCGATCGGCGCCGGCCTGCCGGTCACCGAGCCCACGGGCTCGATGGTGGTCGACGTGGGCGGCGGTACCACCGAGGTGGCCGTGCTTTCACTCGGCGGCATCGTCTACTCGCGCTCGGTGCGGGTCGGCGGCGACAAGATGGACGAGGCGATCATCGCCTACATCCGGCGCAATCATAACTTGCTGGTCGGCGAAGGCTCGGCCGAACGGATCAAGAAGGAGATCGGCTCCGCCTGCCCGCCGGAGGACGGCGAGGGCCGGACCATGGAGATCAAGGGCCGCGATCTGATGAACGGCGTGCCCAAGGAGCTCATCATCTCCGAGCGCCAGATCGCCGAGTCGCTCGCCGAGCCCGTGGGCGCCATCGTCGAGGCGGTCAAGGTCGCGCTCGAGCATACCGCGCCGGAGCTGGCCGCGGACATCGTCGACAAGGGGATCGTGCTCACCGGCGGCGGCGCGCTGCTCAGCAACCTGGATTACGTGTTGCGCGCGTCCACGGGCCTGCCGGTCTCCATCGCCGACGACCCGCTGTCCTGCGTCGCGCTCGGCACCGGGCGTTGCCTGGAGGAAATGAAGACCTTGAAAAACGTGCTCATTTCCATGTACTAGGGCCCGGGCCGTTCAGACTTTGTTTTATTCGTGTTTCTTATTCATCTAGGATGCGTTTGGACGGCTGATATCGCTCGCCGGGCCCGTTCGAGGCGGGTTTGCGGTCGGGAGGCGTTGTGAAGAACCCTTCAGGTTCGGTGTCTCGTCTGACCACGCCGATCAAGGCGTGGGTCCAGCGCTTTGCTTTTCTGTTTTTAGTCGCCGGCGCCTTCGCGCTGATGTTGCTCGGCAAGGCGGACACCCTGCTGGTCGAGCGAATCCGCACGGCGGTGGGCGATGCGGCCGCGCCGATTCTCGAGTTCATCGCGCGCCCGATCGACTCCATCAGCGTTGCCGTGGAAGGCATCGGCAAGCTGGCCGATCTGCGCGCCAGGAACGTCTTTCTCGAGCGCGAAAACGAACGGCTTCGGCATTGGCAGGCCGTCGCGCGCCGGCTCGAGGCCGAAAACACCGCCTTGCGCAGCCTGACCGACATGGCCCCCGATCCCCGGTTGCGCTTCGTCACCGCCCGGGTCGTCGGCGATCAGGGTGGTGCCTTCGCGCGCTCGGTTTTGATCAATGCGGGCACCCGCGACGGGGTCGCGAAGGGCCAGGCCGCGATCACCAGCGAGGGCCTGGCCGGGCGCGTGGTCGAGGTCGGCGTGCGCTCGGCCCGGGTGCTTCTGGTTACCGATATCAACAGCCGCATACCGGTGCTGGTCGGCGAGGGGCGCGACCGCGCCATCTTGGCGGGCGACAACACGAACCAGCCCAGGCTCCGCTATCTGGCGCCCGGCACCGAGATCAGGCCGGGCGATCACGTGGTGACCTCCGGCCACGGCGCCATCTTCCCGCCCGGGCTCCCCATCGGAGTCGTGACCCAGGCGAGCGAGACCACCATGCGCGTGCAGCCCTTCGTCGACTGGGCGCACATGGAGTTCCTGCGCCTGGCCGACTACGAGCTGCCCGGCACCCTGCTGCCGGCTCAGGGCGCGGCGGCGCGCCGGAGCGGGCGCCGGGAGACCGGACAGTGAGCCCGGCCGTCTGGACCCGCCTCGACGGCGCCGCGCGCAGCCTGTCGCCGATGGCCCTCACGGTGCTGCTCATCATGGTCGGCATGGTTCCCTTGCGGGTTCCGAACCTGGCCCCGGTCATGCCCGCGCTCGGGTTGATCGCAGTTTACTTCTGGCTGGTTTATCACCCCGAATCGATGCCCGCCTGGGCGGTTTTCCTGATCGGCCTCGTGCAGGACCTGCTCGGCGGCGGCGCCCTCGGCGTCGGCGTATTCGTCCTGCTGGTGGTCTACGCGGCGCTCGCCGGCCAACGCCGGTTTTTCGCCCGGGGCAGCTTTTTTTTCACGTGGCTGACCTTCCTGCCGACCGCCGCGGGCGCGTTTTTCCTGACCTGGATGTTCAACAGCCTGATCGCCGATACCGCCCTCGACCCGCGACCGGCGGCCTTTCAATACCTGACCACGGTCGCGTTCTATCCTTGCGTGGCCTGGGTCTTCGTTCAGGCGCAGCGCGCCTTCCTCAAGTGAGCGGGAGCGAGGCCGGCCGGTCATGGCACTGATGCGCGAGGACAACCAGCGGTCCAAGTCCTTCACCCGGCGCACCCTCCTGGTCGGCGGCGGTCAGGCCGTGCTGTTCGCCGTCCTGGCCGGGCGCATGTACTATTTGCAGGTCGTCGAGTCCGACCGCTACGCCATGCTGGCGGAGAACAACCGGATCAACCTGCGGCTCCTGCCGCCGCCGCGCGGGCGCATCGTCGACCGCTTCGGCGTGCCGCTTGCGGTAAACCGGCAGAACTACCGGGTCGTGCTGGTCCGCGAGCGGGCGCGCGACGTCAAGCGCACGCTCGATGCACTGGCCCGGCTGGTCGAGCTGTCCGAGTACGATTACGAGCGCATTTTGCGCGAGGCCAAGCGCAAGCGGGCCTTCGTCCCGGTCAACGTGCGCGATTATCTGTCCTGGGGAGAGGTCAGCCGAATCGAGGTCAACGCGCCCGATCTGCCCGGGGTCGACATCGAGGTCGGGCAGACCCGTAACTATCCCTATGGCGAGTCGATGACCCATGTGCTCGGCTACGTCTCGTCGGTGTCCGAGCACGAGCAGACCGGCGATCCGTTGCTCGAACTACCGGGTTTCCGGATCGGCAAGCAGGGTGCGGAGAAGCAATACGACCTGCAGCTCAGGGGCGCGGCCGGGACCAGCCATCTCGAGGTCAACGCGCTGGGCCGGGTGATCCGCGAGGTCCGCCGCGAGGAGGGCAGGCCCGGCCACGACCTCGTGCTGACGCTCGACGCCAGCCTTCAGACTTTCGTCCACGACCGCCTGAAGGGCGAGCGCAGCGCAGCCGCCGTGGTGCTGGATGTGCGCAACGGCGACCTTCTGGCGCTCGTCTCCTCGCCCGGTTACGACCCCAACATCTTCAACACCGGGCTCACCCGCAAAACCTGGAACGCGCTCGCTAACGACCCGCTGTCGCCGCTCACCAACAAGGCGATCTCCGGCCAGTATGCACCCGGCTCGACCTTCAAGATGATGGTTGCCTTGGCCGGTCTGGAGGCCGGGATCAGCCCCGAGACCACGGCCTACTGCCCGGGCTTCATGCGCCTGGGCAACGCGCGCTTCCATTGCTGGAAGAGGGGCGGCCACGGCCGGGTCAACATGTACGATGGGATCAAGCGCTCCTGCGACGTCTTTTTCTACGACCTCTCGCGCAAGATCGGCCCCGACCGTATCGCGGCGATGGCCAATCGCTTCGGCCTGGGCGCGCCGGTCGGGATCGATCTGCCGGGCGAGCGCGGCGGGATGATGCCCACGCGCGAGTGGAAGCGCGCCACCATGGGCGAGCCTTGGCAGGGCGGCGAGACCTTGATCAACGCTATCGGCCAGGGCTTCGTCCTGACCACGCCACTGCAACTGGCGGTCATGGCGGCACGCATCGGCAATGGCGGGCGCGCGATCCAGCCGCGTCTGACGCGTCCGCTGAAACCCGAAGGCGAGGACGCGGAGCCGGGCGTCGTCGAGGGAGCCGAGCAGGTCGAGGAGTTCCCTTCGATCGGCGTGCCGGAGGCGCACCTGCGGATCATCCAAACCGCCATGGACCTGGTGACCAACGACCGGCGCGGCACCGCCTACCGCGCGCGCATCAAGGAGGAGGGCTGGGAGATGGCCGGCAAGACCGGAACCTCCCAGGTGCGGCGCATCACCATGGCCGAGCGCGCCGCCGGTATCACCAAGAACAAGGATCTGCCCTGGCGCCGGCGCGACCACGCGTTGTTCGTCGCCTTCGCGCCGGTGCACAGCCCACGCTACGCCTGCGCCGTGGTGGTCGAGCACGGCGGCGGCGGCTCCAGGGTCGCGGCGCCGATCGTGCGCGACATCCTGACCGAGACCCAGCGCCGCGACCCGGCGGTCAGCCCGCCGGTCAAGCTGCTGGCCGGCGGCGCGGTCGAAAAGGCCTGAGGGACCCGTGATCTTGCGTCCGCCATACCACGCCACCGCGCGCCCGTTCTCGACGCGCGATCCCGAGATGTCGCTCGGCGAGAAGCTCTTGCAGATCAACTGGGGCCTGGTGTTCCTGACCGTGCTGATCGCGGGCATCGGCTTCGCCATGCTGTTTTCCGCCGCCAACGGCTACGCCGACCCCTGGGCCAAGCGCCAGATGCTGCGCTTCAGCGTCGGACTGGCGATCATGCTCGCGATCGCCCTCGTCGACGTCCGGCTCCTGTTCCGCTACGCCTATCTCATGTATTTCGCCGCCCTGGCGCTGTTGATCGCGGTCGAGATCATGGGCTCGAGCGGCATGGGGGCGCAGCGCTGGATCGACCTGAAGGTCATCCAGTTGCAGCCCTCGGAGCTCATGAAGGTGGCGATCGTGCTGGCGCTGGCGCGCTATTTCCATGGCCTGTCGCCGGAGGAGATCGCGCGCCCGTTCTATCTCGTCGTGCCGATCATGCTCGCCCTTGCACCGGCCGGGCTGGTGCTCAAGCAGCCGGACCTCGGAACCACGGCCATGCTGCTCATGGTCGCGACCGCGGTCTTCTTCTGCGCCGGGGTGCGCCTGTGGAAGTTCGCCGTGGTCGGGATGCTGGGGCTCTCGGCGATTCCCATCGGCTGGCAGTTCCTGCGCGCCTACCAGAGGCAGCGCGTACTCACCTTCCTCGACCCCGAAAGCGATCCGCTGGGCGCCGGCTACCACATCTTGCAGTCCAAGATCGCGCTGGGCTCGGGCGGGCTGTTCGGCCGGGGCTTCCTGCAGGGCAGCCAGAGCCATCTCAACTTCCTGCCGGAGAAGCAGACCGACTTCATCTTCACCATGCTGGCCGAGGAATTCGGCATGATCGGCGGGCTGGTCCTGCTCGGCCTCTACGCGATCCTGCTGATCTACGGCCTGGCGATCGCGCTCAGGTCGCGCAACCAGTTCGGGCGCCTTCTGGCCGTCGGGATCACCTGCAACATCTTCCTTTACGTGTTCATCAACATCGCCATGGTCATGGGGCTCGTGCCCGTGGTCGGCGTGCCGCTGCCGCTGATCTCGTATGGCGGCACGGCCATGCTGACCATCATGGCGGCGCTGGGCCTCTTGATGTCGGTCTACATCCACCGCGACGTGCCCATCCCGCGCCGCGGCCCCGGCGAGGCGCCCTAATACCAAGTCTCGTCGATAATGACCCATAGGGACGGCTTCCCAAGGTTTTCGGCCAGGAGCGCGTGGCGCGGCGATGCACGGCATCGCAAGCCCTGCGCCCCGTCCACAAGAATTGCGCCGTCCGAAAGCCCCGGCCCACAAGACTTGGGGAAACCACCGTTCCGGTCGCGCGGGCGAAGCGGCGGCGGGCGAATCGGTGGGGGCGCCGGAAAGCCTCGACGATGTCCCGCGTCGCCGGCCCGGTCTCTATGGGTCATTATCAACGAGTCTTGGTTCTTAAAGCCCTCGAGCCCGGCGAAAAACCCCGCCGGGCCGCCCCCTCGACAAACGCGCGTTGCGTTGCTATCTAACGGCCACGGCGGGCGCATAGCTCAGTTGGTAGAGCAGCTGACTCTTAATCAGCGGGTCCGGGGTTCGAGTCCCCGTGCGCCCCCCACTCTAAACCCCGCCGGGTCAAGACCTTGGCGGGTTTCTCTTAGAAGAACACGAGGCAAACAAAAGCGACTGTCCAACGGAATCGCGGCGGACTGTCCAATAAAGGGCCTATTCGAGCACTGTGAGTTCTTTTACGAACGCCTCAGCGCCCGGTCCTACATTTTCAAACTCTGCCGCCTCGTCAACTGCGCGTTCTTCGGTCATGTAAAACTCGTCGTGGTGCATGTTCTGGTCGCGCAAGCTGTAGCGAACCCGCCAAATCTTCATGTCAGCCATACCCGCTATTCCGCCTCGCTCTCCAGGCGCTTGGCGAAGGCGCGGGCGGCGAGCTTGGCGGTGCGCACCAGGTAGCGCTCGATGATGGTGTCGATGCTTTTGGGGGTGTGGCCGGTGACCCCGGATTGCCAGGGAAAGTTGGTAGAGCGATTCGGTCTCGGCGCAGTGCCCCCTGACGCTAACCAATGGCCACTGTCCCTCCCCCTTGATGGAGGAAACTGAGATTTCCCGGATAGCACCTTCGACCGGCGGAAAACGTCAGCATATTCGACTCTCGAAGGCGATTCGGTTCTTGGTTCGCATTGTACATGGCAGTCTCCTCGGTTTGTTGGCCGATTTTGTGTTTGAACGGCCGTTGTGCCGCCAATCTCGTGATGGGAGGGCACACTTCGACACTTATACCAAGGAGCGTTGAAAATGACTCATGGAGACGGTTTCCCAAGGCTTTCGGCCAGGAGCGCGTGGCGTGGCGATGCGGGACATCGGAAGCCCTGCGCCCCGTCCACAAGAATTGGGCCGTCCGAAAGCCTTGCGGAATCGCCGTTCCGGTCGGGCGGGCGAACCGCCGGCGGGCGTCGGAAAGCCTTGACGATGTCCCGCATCGCCCGCGGCTTCCCTGCTACCCGCCCGGTGGCCCGCCCGGTGGCCCGTCGGATCGCCTGCCCGATCTCTATGGGTCATTATCAACGCTCCTTGGTATTATGAGGCGTAGCTCCGCTGTTGGGTGCCCCAGATGCTTCTCGATCGGAGCCCGTCATGTCGGCACTTTGTGGCGGCAAGGGAGCTGGACGCAGCCGGTCAATTAGGCGGCGGATCTGAGCGAACAGAGTTTTGGAGAAAGCGATCTCTGCGAACTGGAATGTGACGTAGCGGCCATGCCGCACGATCTTGGCGCAGATCTTGATCGCCCTTGATCGGCGTTGCCGCTCAAGTCCGGAGTGTCGTCAATGACCAGTGCTCGACCTCTTGCGGCAAGCCGATGGTCGTTTCCTCACTGCTTCTGCGCATAGAGGCCCCGATAGGGCTGACGCTCCCCCTCCCGGTTGCCGCCGACGTGGGCCCAACGGGTGGTCTCGTTCATGGAAACCTGCGGAACGTAATGCTTGTACCTCGAGTGCGACACGATCAGGCTGGACAGGTTGTCGAGGATCAGGGTGTCGTCGGCTAGGTAGACTGCGAGCACGGCGTGCCCGATCCCGCGGATGCGGTCCTTCAGGACCACGATACGCAGCGCCTCGCGGCCGAACCCGAGCGTGCGCAGAGCGAAATATTTTGCGATGGCATAGTCCTCGCAATCCCCGGATCGCGACATGAACTCGCGCGGCGTGGCCCAATACTCGCTGCGGCCGTAGAGCTCGGCGTCTTGGCGGTAGGGCCAACGGTTGAAAAAGTCGTTGACGGCGGTCAGTCTCTCCCGCGGCGCGAGCTTGGCCGCCGAGCGAACCATCCGCCGCCAGTTCTTCTGCGTCGGGCTCGTGCAGGCGGCGGGATCGGCGAGGCAGCGGTCGAAAGCCGCCCGTTCGACCGGGAAGCTCGCGAGCACGCGGCGCCACTGCGGCAGGGCCTTCAAGGAGTTCGACTTGAACTCCAGCGACCCGAACAATCCGGCGCCGCTCGAGCGGGCCGCTCCGGTCAGGTCCGCTAGCGTCTGCGCGTGGCCGGGACGAATGGGCGCGCCTGCAACCAACAGCCCGAGGAGCGCAGCGCCCAGCCAATATCGAAAGGAGTTGAACACTTGTTTAGGTTCCCGTCTTCACGCCGATCCACCGACCGGCCCTAGGCGGGAATCTAAGAGCGCCACGTAAACCTATTATCTTGGCGCGGACATTCTTTGTATCACTGTGTAGTACCAAGGCCATCGAGCCCCGACCTTTCGGCGAGCGCCCGTTGGGCCAGGTCTTGGGGACCGGTTCCGCCTAAATGGAATTCGCGTTAAAGCACCGTCATCGTCGATTCGCCCGTGAGATCGAGCGGGCTGAGATCGAGGAAGCCGGTCAGGAGAAAACCGAACGGCTGAGCCACCTGGATCGTCACGTAGCCGCCCGAGTAGCTGTTCGGGGCCCAGGCGACGGAGACGGTGAGATTGCTCGAGTTGATCCCGATGGCCCGGTTCCGGACGAAAGCCTGGATCTCGGCGTCGGAGGCCGGATAGAGGCTTTCCGCGCCGCGCAGGCTGGCGTAGCGGGCGCCTTCTCGGGCCGCGTGGTCGAGCGTCGAGGTGTACCACAGCGCGCGCCCGATATCGAGCGTCCCGACCAAGAGCAAAATCAAAATGGGGAACGCGAAGGCGAACTCCACCGCGGCGACGCCGCGGGTATCGCGCAGCAACCGGGCGATCTTGAACAGGGTTTTCGGCATGGCGTGGTGCCTCCTCTCGGGGTCCTTATCTGATCCGCATGGTGCTGGTGGCACCGAGCGCCAGGCTTTGCGGGAGCCCCGGATAGTGGAACAGGAGGTCGAAGCTATCGCTCACGGAGACCTCGACGTACATCGGCGCATAGGCGCTGTCCGTACAGGCCGCGCTGCAGCTCGCCTCCCCGGCGCTCGGGCATTGGCAGAACTGGCGTACCGCGACGTTTAGCGTACCCGTCAGATCGCCGGCATCCCTCCGGGCGGCCTCGATGATCGGCGTCGGATCGGCGAGGGCGCCAGACTGCATCGCGGCCTGCGCGCCGGCCCGGGCGGCACTGACCATGGCGGTCTGCTCGACACCGTAGCGGCCGAAGTCGTAGGCGCCCAGCGCCAGGAGCGGGAGCACGGTGAGCAGCAGGGCCAGCTCGACGGTGATGCTTCCCGACGTGGCGCCGAACGAACGTCCGACGGCCTGTAGGAAGCGCGCCACCCGCGGGCGGCGCCGCGTCGCGATCGTATGGGCGATCCGGTTCATCATGGCACTCTCCTCGGGCCTTTCGGTATTACTCGACCAATCTGGCGAAGACGAGATAAGGGCTGGTCTCCACGACCGACCCCTCGAGGTTCCCCAGGGTGCTCTGACCGGTGAAGTTCAAGCTGTTGGCGATGATCAGCGAGGACGAGACGTCGAGCGTCGTCCCGCCGGAGAAGTTCACGTCCTGGCTGGGGAAATACAGGATCCCCTCGATATCCATGTTGCTGCCGCCGGTGAAGTGGTGGGTGACGTTGGTCGGCCCGTTCCGGTCCTGATAGAACAGGATCCCGGCCAGATCGCCGCTGGCGGCGGCCTTGAGCGAGACCGTCGCGCCGGCCTGAACGCTGATGTTGTCGCTGGCCCCCGAGTTCTCGGTCAGGTGGAAGGTGACGCCGTCGCCGGTCAGGGTTCCTTGCCCGGAGACCTTCAGGCCCGCGCCGTCGAGCACGTAAAGGCCGGGCTCGAAGTTGATGACCCCGTCTTCGACGGCCTCGATGCTGCCGCAGTAGACCCCGGGGCTCAGGGTCACGACCTGGCCGGCCCCGACCTGAATCTTGGCCGTGTGGTCGCACCCGCCGTGGGGCGGCGGCTCCAGGGCCGCCAGGGGATCCGGTCGCGGGCTGACGCCCGTGATCGGGCCGGGCTGGACGCAGTCGCCCGAATAGCCGCCGGCTACCTTTATCGTGGTCGCGACGAGGCACGAGGTGGTGCCGCTCTGGGTCAGCGCCTGGGTGTCGGTGGAGTTCACCATGATGCCGCAGCCGAGCTCGACCCGAGCGCCGCCCGCAACCTTGAGGGCGCTGCTCGCCGCAGGGTCCAGCACCCACACGCAGGTATCGAGCAGGTCGATGGCGGCGACGGCGCGGGCCGCAACGGCGACGGACCCGTTCAGGAAAAGGGCCGTGAAGAACATGCGCACGGGGCGCTCGATGAAGACCTCCACGGCATCGCCATCGCCGGCAAAGGCCCCGGACGAGGGCGGCGCGTGATAGGTGAGCGCGTCTCCGGCGCTACTGTCGTAACCGTTGACCGTGGCGCCATTCTCGATCGCCTGCGCGACCGCCGTGGCGCCTCCGGTTCTGGCCAGTTCATACGCGCCGGAAATCGCCGCCGAATCGGTGGCGGTTTGGACCGCGCGCTTCTGTAGGTACCAAAGCACCACATCGGTCGAGAGCCCGGCGGCTCCGAGCAGCGCCGGCAAGGCAAGCGCGGTGTAGATCAGCAGGCCTCCGGAGCGGTCCTTCCGGAACCGTGTGAGAAATGTCAAAATCTCTACAAACACTGAAATCATAGCTGAACACCCCTCGGAATACGGTCCGGGTGGGGCCGGGATCACCCGTGCCCCTTCCCGTACAGCTCGCCGTCTGGCGGGTCTCCGCCGCGCCGGCGTAAAAGCCTGGAACAGGCTTACAAGGTCGGGGTCGAGGCGGTGGTGGCGGCGGTGCCGAGCTCGGTCGAGACCACGCCGAAGATCGAGTTGAGCGAGTCGCCCATGGCGCCCAGCGCCGCAATGGCGGCGACCGAGACGAGGGCGGCGATCAGGCCGTACTCGATGGCCGTGGCGCCGGACTCGTCACGCAGGAAAGAATGAATGGCCTTGTACATCGCACTTGGTTCCTTTTTCTCGAGCGGGCCGCCGCGGCCCGCCTTCGTGAGGGAACATGGCGTTGCGACGTATCGCGGTTATCTCCGTAACATCCTATTGCGTAAGAGTTTGTAACAAACCGGATCGGCGGCTCACCTATTTCTTCGCGCAGTTGGAGTCGACCTCGACGCAGCGCCGCAAGGACGCGTCGAGCTCCGCGGAAACGATGTCGAACAGGCCGCTCAGCGAAACGCCCAGCAACTGGAGGAGGACGATCGCGGCGACCGAGACGAGGGCGGCGAGCAGGCCGTACTCGATGGCGGTCGCTCCCGAATCGTCCCTGGACAACAAGGGCAAGCGTCCCATGGCCGAAAACCCGCGTGATGCGCCCTGCACCGAGCCTCAGCCGAGCTTGATCAGGCGAAGCCAGGACACCTTGGAACCCTTCTTCGCGCCACCCGTCTCGTCCGGTGTGCGCAGGAGCCGGGCGGCGAGCCCGCGGAGCGCTTTCGCGGCCTTGGAGTCCGGCGCGCTTTGCGCCAACGGCTTGCCTGCGGTGATGGCCGCGGCGAGCGCCTTGTGCTCCTCGGGAATCTGAAGATCGACGTTGCGGCCGAGGGTCTTCTTGAACTCGGCGACACTGATCGCTTGCTGCGGGGCACCGGTCCGGTTCGCGACCACGGTCACGGGAACCTCGGGCGCCGCGTCCCGAACGATGTCGATGAGCCGCGCCGTATCGCGCAGGCCACGCAGGCTCAGGTCGCTGACCAGGACGACCTGCGTGGCGGCCTGGAACACGCCGTGGCGCAGGTCGAATGCCGAGCGCGGCAGGTCGACGATGACACAGTCGTTGCTCTCCTCCAGCGTCCCGAGCAGCGTCTCGATCGCGGTCGGGTCGGGCCGGAAACCCCGGTCGAACGTCTCTTCGGTCGACATGACGCAGAAGCGGTCGCCGACCCGGGCGGTCGCGCTGGAAACGAACAGGCTGTCGATCCGGCCGGGGTTCTCCAGGGCCTCGCGAAGTCCGCGGGTGGGCTCGAGATCGAGGGCCAAGGCGGCGGCCCCGAATTCGAGATCGAGATCGACCAGGACGGTTTGCTTCTCGTGCACCTCGGCCGACAGCCAGGCGAGGTTGAGGGCGATCGTGCTCGCGCCGACCCCGCCTTGGGCGCCGACGACCACGATCTTGTGAACTTTCTTTTCGGCCGCCGGGTCATCGTCGTGTCGGGGCATCCGCCGGCGGGACAGCGCGGCGCGAAGCGCCGGCTCCGTGATCGGCTTGACCAGGTAATCGGCCGCCCCGGCCTCGATCAGGTCGCGGTAGATGGCGACGTCGTTGAGGCTGCCGACTGCGATGAGCCTGGTTTCTCTCATCGAAGAGCCGCAGAGCGAGAGCAGCGGCGTCAAGTGCTCCGGGTTCTCGCCGATATCGACGATGAGGGTCTCGG
>JACZWN010000220.1 GCA_022572105.1 Pseudomonadota bacterium
CCGAAAATCGAATCGCCGTACTTGAGCAACAATTGCGGGAATCGGATTATACCGCCGTCAGCAGCCCCAACATCATAGCCTCTAATCCGTAAACATAATTCTAGCAGCGGCCTTGGCCAGCGTTTGACTAAGCCGCTTTTCTTTCCAACGCCTGCCGGCTGTTGTCCACCTCCATCCTTTCGATCAAAATAGTGATTGTTAGGTTCGGGGCCATTTCCTTGCCCCTTGCCGCCACAGACGGTAAACTTATTTCGTTATCCGCTGACAATGGGAGCGGGAAAGAGCCGTTAAAATGGGTTATAACATGAGCGAGCGAAAAAAGCAGGGCGCCTTTCCAGGGTCTGGGAAGTGGTTTAGCTGCATTTTATTCATGCTGCTTTTCAGCAGCTGTGCGTATTTCAACACTTTCTATAATGCCAAGAATTATTTCCGCTCCGGCCTGTCCTTCATGGAGACCGCCGGCCAGCGCGCGGCGTGGCTGGCCTTGATGCCGGTCACCGGGCGCACCCACCAGCTGCGCGTCCATGCCACCCTCCTCGGCACGCCGATCCTGGGCGACGGCAAGTACGGCGGCAAGGCCGCCTTCCTCGCCGAGCTCAAGGCCGCGCGCCGGCTCCATCTCCATGCCCGCGCGATCGCGCTGCCCCATCCCCGCGGCGGCGAATTCCGGGTGGTCGCGCCCCTGCCCGAGCACATGCTCGAGTCCTGGCGCTTCTTCGGCTTCGACCCGGAGGACGGCGGCGACCCGTTTGCGATGGTCGGCCAGGGCATGAACAAAGGCTTCGGACTCTAGAGGTGAAGCGGTTTTTCAAGCAGGTGGCGGTCGTCGAGCGCGAGGCGGGCTTTCAGGTCACCCTCGACGGCAAGCCGGTCCGGACCCCCGTCAAGGCGGCGATGGTCCTGCCGACGCGGGCGCTGGCCGAGGCCGTCGCCGCCGAGCTCGACCTGCCGCTGATCGGCGCGCGCGAGTTCCCGGAAAGCCCGCTCTACGCCGGGCGCCTGAGCCCGCGCTTCCTGCGCGAGGCCCAGGTCCTGCCCATCGCCGAGGAGGCCGGCGGCCTGGTGGTCGCCATGGCCGATCCCTTGAACGGCTACGCGGCCGACGCCATGCGCCTGGTCTCGGGCAAGGAGCTGCTGCCAGGGGTCGCGCTGCCGGGTGAGATCGAGGCGGCGATCGACCGGCTCTATGCGCCCGGCGCCGCGCCCGGGCGGCCCATCGAGGCGCTCGGCGAGGAGGGCGACGAGGGCCTGGAGCTCGACGTCGAGCGCCTCAAGGACCTGGCCAGCGAGGCGCCGGTGATCCGCCTGGTCAACCAGATGATCACCCGGGCCGTGGAGCGGCGCGCCTCGGACATCCACATCGAGCATTTCGAGAACACTTTGCGCGTGCGCTACCGCATCGACGGCGTGCTACAGGACGTCGAGGCGCCGCCGAGCCGCTTGCGCGCCGCCATCGTCAGCCGCGTCAAGATCATGGCCAAGCTCAACATCGCCGAGCGGCGCCTGCCCCAGGACGGGCGCATCAAGCTGGCCATTCGCGGCACGCCCATCGACCTGCGCGTCGCGACGATCCCGACCATGCACGGCGAGGGCGTGGTCCTGCGCGTGCTCGACCGCACCGGGGTCAAGCTCGACTTCCAGTCGCTCGGGCTGGCCGGGCGGAATCTCGAGACCTACCTGGGCATCCTCGATCGGCCCCACGGCATCGTCCTGGTCACCGGCCCCACCGGCAGCGGCAAGACGACCACGCTGTACGCCTCGCTGGTGCGCCTCAACAACCCGGACAAGAAGATCCTGACGGTCGAGGACCCGATCGAGTACCAGCTCGACGGCATCAACCAGATCCAGGTCAAGCCCGGCATCGGGCTGAGCTTCGCGAACGTGCTGCGCTCGATCCTGCGCCAGGATCCGGACATCATCATGATCGGCGAGATCCGCGACGTGGAGACCGCCGAGATCGCGATCCAGGCGGCGCTGACCGGGCACCTGGTGCTGTCGACGCTGCACACCAACGATGCCGCCGGCACGCTGACGCGCCTGCTCGACATGGGGGTCGAGGAGTACCTGCTGACCTCGACCCTGAACGGGGTCACCGCGCAGCGCCTGGTGCGCACCCTCTGTCGGCACTGCCGGACCAAGGAAAAGGCCATGCCCGAGCTGGTCGCGCAGCTCGGTCTCGATCGCTACGCGACCCCGGGCGCGGACATCCACCTCTATCACCCGGGAAGCTGCGAGCACTGCAACGGGACCGGCTACTTCGGGCGCAGCGGCCTGACCGAGGTTCTGGTGGTCAGCGACGAGGTCCGGCGCCTGATCCTGAAGCGCGCCGAGGCCATGGAGCTGCACCGCGCCGCCGTGCGCGAGGGCATGAGCACCATGTACGACGACGGCATGGCCAAGGCGCTCAGCGGTCTGACCACCGTCGAGGAGGTCCTGCGCGTCACCCGGGACGTCTAGGGATCCAGAATCCGATGCCCCGATACGCTTACAAGGCGGTCAATTCCGACGGCGAGGTCATCGAAGGCGAGCTCGAGGCGGCGAGCCGGCAGGCGGTGATCGATCGCCTGCACGCCCAGGGCCACGTTCCGATCCGGGCCGAGGAGCGCCAGAGCCGGGCGCCGGGCCGGCGCGCCATGCCGCGGCTGTTCCAGCCGCGCCACGTCACCCGCAAGGACCTGGTGCTGCTCACGCGCGAGTTGGCCACGCTGCTCGATGCCGGCCTGCCGCTCGATCGCGCGCTCACGATCATCGCCGAGTCGGCCCAGCCGGGACCGGTTCGAGACTTGGTCGAGGGCGTGCGCGAAAGGGTCCAGGGCGGCGCGACGCTGGCCGACGCCATGCAGGGCGCCCCGGAGGTGTTTCCCAATTTCTACACCGGCATGGTCCGCGCCGGCGAGGCCGGGGGCACCTTGGAGGTCGTGCTCACGCGCCTGGCCGAGGCCCTTGAACGGGCCCAGGCCCTGCGCGACGACGTGCAATCGGCGCTGCGCTATCCGGCGCTGGTGGTGATCATGGCGGGGCTTTCGATGGTCGTGCTCATGACCCTGGTGATCCCCGAGTTCCGCCCCTTGTTCGAGGGCAGCGGCGCGGCGCTGCCGACCTCGACGCGGATCATCATCGGCGTGTCCGACTTCCTCGAGGCCTATTGGTGGGCGCTGGCGCTCGGCCTGTTCGCCGTGGCGCTCGCGATCCGCCAGCACAACCGCGATCCGGCCGGCCGGCTGCGCTGGGACCGCTGGAAGGCCGGGGCGCCGCTCCTCGGCGATCTGATCCGCAAGATCGAGGTGGCGCGCTTCTGCCGCACCCTCGGGACCCTGCTCGCCAACGGGGTCAGCGTCCTGAACGCGCTCGCGCTGACCACGGAGACGCTCGAGAACCGGGCCATCGCCGAGGCCACCGGACGCGCCCAGGGCCGCCTGGCCAAGGGCGAGGGGCTGGCCGATCCGCTCATGGAAACCGGCGTTTTTCCCAGCCTGGCGCTGCAGCTCATCCGCGTCGGCGAGGAGACCGGGAAGCTCGACGCCATGCTGCTGCGCATTGCCGACATCTACGATGACGAGGTAAAACGGAGCATCGAGCACATGCTGTCGCTGCTCGTGCCCTTGGTGACCCTGGCGCTCGGCGTCCTCATCGCCGGGATCATCGGGTCGATGATGGCGGCGATCCTGAGCGCCTACGATCTGCCGTTCTGAAAGTCCTAATCAAAGCCGTGGGGACGCGCGCGTAGAGGATGATGATGCAAGGCGGAACCAGAATTGAGACCCCAGCGACGCCGAGAAAGCGTCGCCAACGGCGCCGCCGTCAGGCCGGCTTCACCCTCGTGGAGCTGCTCGTGGTGCTGATCATCCTGGGATTGATCGCCGCCTTCGCCGCGCCACGGGTGATCAAGTTCGTGGGCGGCGCCAAGACCGATTCGGCCAAGATCCAGATCGAGCGCCTCTCCGGCGTGCTCGACCTGTACCGCCTCCAGGTCGGCCGCTATCCGAACGAGGACGAGGGCCTGAATGCGCTCATGGAGCAACCGGCCGACGCACCGGACTGGGAGGGACCCTACCTGAAAAAGGCCGACGCGCTGATCGATCCGTGGCGTCGGCCGTACATCTACCGCTTTCCCGGCGAGCACGGCGACTACGACCTCTATTCCCTCGGCGCCGACGGCGAGGACGGCGGCGAGGGGGAGGACCGGGACTTGATGAGCTGGTGATATGGTGAGCGCGCGGCCGCAAAAGGGCTTCACGCTGATCGAGTTGCTGGTCGTCCTCGTGATCATGGGGGTGCTGCTGACGCTCGTGCCCGCGGCCTTCCATCGCCTGGTGCCCGGGCTCGAGATGAAGTCGGCGGCGCGCGAGGTCGCCGGGCTTCTGCGCGAGGCCCGCGGCCTGGCGATCCGCGACAACCGGGAAATGACCGTGATCATCGATACCGAGGACAAGGTGTACCGGCTCGGGACCGGGGCGCGGTCTCACGAGCTGGACGCGGCGCTCACCGTGTCGCTGGTCACCGCGGCCTCGGAGCAGCTCGACGAGACGGCCGGGCGCATCCGCTTCTTTCCCGACGGGACCTCGACCGGGGGCCGTGTTACGCTTTCGAGAGATGACCGGAAGTTCGACATCACCGTGGACTGGCTTACCGGCCTGGTGGCGATCACCCGATAGGCGGGGCCGGGCCGAACGGGGCCGGGCCGGGCGCGGCCGGCGGCGCGGCGGCTTCACCCTGCTCGAGGTGCTGATCGCCTTCACCATCCTGGCCGTCGCCCTGGTCGCGCTGCTCAGGGCCTTCTCGTCGGGCCTGCGCGGCCTGGACGCCGCCGAGGCCGGCACCGTCGCGCTCCAGCACGCCCGCTCCAAGATCGAGGAGGTCGGCACGATTATTCCCTTGGAAGCCGGCGAGTACGGCGGGGAATTCGAGGACGGTACTCGTTGGAGCGTCGCCATCCGGCCGCACGAGGCGGGGGAGGGGTCGGCCGCCGAGACCGTGGCGCTGGTGCCCTACGAGATCGAGGTGACGGCCTCCCGGGAGCGCGGCGGCAAGGTCACGCTCCGCAGCCTGCGCCTGGCGCCGCGGCAATGACCGGCGCGCGCCGCCGGGGTTGCATGGGCGGGCGCGCCGGCGCCGGCTTCACGCTGGTCGAGCTCCT
>JACZWN010000036.1 GCA_022572105.1 Pseudomonadota bacterium
TTGCGCGCCCGCTGCGGGCGCGAAGGCCCCAGGTACGCCGGCCAGGGCGGCGAACCAGATCGAGAGCGCGAGCGATCTCATGGCCATGGCGGGCAGTTATTGGGCTTTCGACCCCGTGGCCCGCTCGCCGGCGAGCGGCACCATCGCGAGCGCGTTGCCCTCGATGCCGAGGGCCAGGCGGCCGTGCTTGAGGGCGAGCGCGTCATTGCCGAAGATTTCGCGCCGCCAGCCCGAGAGCGCCCGCACCGGCGCCGCGTCCTCGGCCGCGATCCGTTCGATATCGGCCACGCTCGCGACCAGCTTCTGGGCCACGTCGTGGCGCTCGCACTGCATCTTGAGCAGGACCTTGAGCAGGTCCACGACCGGGCCCAGGCTGGCGGGCCGATCGAAGTGCGGCAGCGGCGCGGGGCAGTCCGCCTCGGGCACGCTCATCCCCGCGGCCAAGGCCTTGAGGATCGCCTGCCCGATGCGCCCGCGCGCCGCATCCCGCGACATGCCGCGGGTGTGCGATAGCTCCTCGGTGGTGGCCGGGTGATGCGCCGCGATGTCGAACAGCTGCTCGTCGCGCAGCACCCGGTTGCGCGGCACGTCGCGCCGCTGCGCCTCGGTCTCGCGCCAGGCGGCGAGCGCGCTTAGGACGGCAAGGTAGCGCGGCGAGGCCGAGCGGGTCTTGAGCCGCCGCCAGGCGGTCTCGGGATCCAGGCGGTAGGTCGCGGGGTTGGTGAGCAGCGCCATCTCCTCGTCCAGCCAGGCGGTCCGCCCGGTCTTTTCCAAGCGCTTGCGCAGCTTCTCGTAGACCGGGCGCAAGTGGACCACGTCGGAGAGCGCGTAGTCGACCTGGCTTTGCTTGAGCGGCCGGCGCGACCAATCGGCGAAGCGCCTGGACTTGTCGATTTTCTTGCCGGTCAGCTTGCGCACCAGCTTGTCGTAGCCGACCGACTCGCCGAAGCCGCAGACCATGGCGGCGACCTGGGTGTCGAAGATCGGCTCGGGCAGCCGGTCCATGAGAAACGAGAAGATCTCCATGTCCTGGCGCGCCGAGTGGAAGACTTTCAGAATCTTGCGGTTATCCAAGAGGCGCAGAAACGGCGACAGGTCCATGCCCGGCGCCAAGGTGTCGATCGCCGCGGCCTCGCCCGGGCCACCGACCTGGGCCAGGCAGAGCTTCGGCCAGTACGTCGAATCGCGCATGAACTCGGTGTCGACGGTGACGTAATCGGCATTCGATTGGCGCTCGCAGAAGGCCGCGAGCGCCGCGCTGTCGACAATCAGGGTCATGGCCAGCGGTATACACTCAAACCGGAAGCCATGAAAGCGGGCGTGGTTGGACGCCGGGGTCAGCGCGCGGCGAGCAGGGCCTCGGCCAGCTCGGCGAAGCCGGCGCCGGCGGGCGCTTGGGTGATGTAGGCCGGCGCGGCCGGGAGCTGGGCTTCGAAATCGCGCAGGTTGGCGACCCCGACCGCGTTGGGGAAGGCCGCGAACATGGGCGCGTCGTTGGGCGAATCGCCGACGAAAACGTACATCTCCTTGTCCGCGTCCAAGTCGACGCCGAAGCATTCGGCCAGCATGACGCGGGTCGTGGTCAGCTTGTCGTAATCGCCGAACCAGCCGTTGACATGGATCGAGCTGACCTTGGCGGTGGCGCCGGCGGCCTCGAACAGCTCGACGATGCGCGCGACCGCCTCGGCCGGCAGCGGATCCACGTCCTCGCGGTAGTCGATCGCCAGGTCGGCCTCGCGGTAGAGCTGGTCCGAGGCGACGCCCGTACCCGGCACGGCGGTCAGGATTTCCCGCTTCAGGGCCTCGAGGCGCCGGCGGTTTTCCGTCCGCTCGGCCTGCGGCGCCATGAACCGCTTGGTCAGCTTGCGCCGGGCCGGGTCGTAGCGGAAGTAGAACGCGCCGTTCTCGCCGACCACGGCGTCGACCGGCCACATGCGCGCGAAATGGTCGCACCAGCCGGCCGGCCGGCCGGTGATCGGCACGACCAGCAGCCCGGCCTCGTGCAGGCGCTCCGTCGCCGCGTAAGCCGCGGCGGTCAGGCGGCCTTCCGTGGTCAGGGTGTCGTCGATGTCGAACAGGATCCCGCGCACCCGGGCACGTGCCTCGGGCGCGAAGCGCGAGAGCGGCTGCAGGGTCTGAGCGGTGGTGCCTTGCGGATCGAGGTTCATGATCGGCGCCAAGAATGCGCCCTGGGCGGCGCCCGGTCGAGCCCCGATTGGACCGGCGATTGAGCCGGCGATCGAGTCGGGCGCGCGCTTGACAAGGTGGCCGGTTCCGTGCCTCTTGCGCGCCGGGCTTTTCAGGCCCAATTCCCGCGGCGAGGGACGACCCCATGCATCCGTACCGCACCCACAGCTGTGGCGAACTGCGCCTTTCGCACGCCGGCGCGACCGCGCGCCTCTCGGGCTGGGTCCACCGCAAGCGCGATCACGGCCAGCTGCTGTTCATCGATCTGCGCGACACCTTCGGCCTGACCCAATGCGTGATCGACGTCTCCAGCCCGCTCTTCGCCGAGCTCGAAGCGGTGCGCGTGGAGAGCGTGATCACGGTGACCGGCCCGGTCGTCGAGCGCGACCCGGAGACGGTCAACCCGAACCTTCCGACCGGCGAGGTCGAGGTCCGCGTCGCGGCGCTGGAGGTGCGTTCGCGCGCCGAGGTGCTGCCGCTGCAGGTCAATTCCGACGAGGACGCGGGCGAGGAGATCCGCCTGCGCTACCGCTACCTCGATCTCAGGCGCGAGAAGATGCACCGGAAGATCCTGTTGCGATCCCGGGTCATTTCTTCGATTCGGCGGCGCATGATCGAACAGGGCTTCACCGAGTTCCAGACCCCGATCCTGACCGCGAGCAGCCCGGAAGGCGCGCGCGACTACCTGGTGCCGAGCCGCATCCATCCGGGCAAGTTCTATGCCCTCCCGCAGGCGCCGCAAATGTTCAAGCAACTGATCATGATCGCGGGCTTCGACCGCTACTTCCAGATCGCGCCCTGCTTCCGCGACGAGGACAGCCGCGCCGACCGCTCGCCGGGCGAGTTCTATCAGCTCGACTTCGAGATGAGCTTCGTCACGCAAGATGATGTTTTTGCTGCAATCGAGCCCGTCCTCTCCGACCTGTTCGAGGAGTTCGCGGAAGGCCGCCAAGTGACCCGGCCGCCGTTTCCGCGCATCCCTTACGCCGAGGCCATGCTGAAGTACGGCAGCGACAAGCCGGACCTGCGCAACCCGATCGGGATTTGCGACGTGACCGAGGCCTTCCGCGGCTCCGGATTCGGCATCTTCGCCCGCGCGGTCGAGGGCGGCGCCGTCGTGCGCGCCATCCCGGCGCCCGGCGCGGGCGCGCGTCCGCGCAGCTTCTTCGACAAGCTGAACGACTGGGCGCGCGCGGAAGGGGCGGCCGGCCTCGGCTACATCATCTTCGAGGATGGCGCCGGCAAGGGCCCGATCGCCAAGAACCTGGAGCCGGAGCGCGTGCAGGGCATCAAGGAGGCCACCGGGCTCGGCGACGGCGACGCGGTGTTCTTCGCCTGCGACAAGGAGAAGGCCGCCGCGCGCCTCGGCGCGGCCGTGCGCACGCGCCTCGGCGACGATCTCGGGCTCATCGAGCCGGACGTCTTCCGCTTCTGCTGGATCGTCGATTATCCCATGTACGAGCTCGACGAGGAGAGCGGGCGGGTCGCGTTCAGCCACAACCCCTTCTCCATGCCCCAAGGCGGCCTGGAGGCGCTGGAGACGCAGGACCCGCTGACCATCAAGGCCTACCAGTACGATATCGTGTGCAACGGGGTGGAGCTGTCCTCGGGCGCGATCCGGAACCACCTGCCGGAGGTCATGTACAAGGCCTTTTCGATCGTCGGCTACGCCCAAGAGGAGGTCGAGGAACGCTTCAGCGGTCTGATCTCGGCGCTCAAGTTCGGCGCCCCGCCGCACGGCGGCTCGGCGCCCGGCATCGACCGCATCGTCATGCTTCTTGCCGACGAGCCGAACATCCGCGAGATCGTGGCTTTTCCGATGAATCAAAGAGCCGAGGATCTGATGATGCACGCGCCGGCGGAGGTGCCTTCGGAACGCCTGAAAGAACTGTATATAAAGCTCGATCTACCCCCCGATTAACCGAACATTAACCCTGCCTGTTTACCACTTCCTTGCAAGAGCAAGGAATCTAAACCATGATTCGACTGCATCGTGCCAGGGGGTGCGTCGTGCCGGGGGGCGCGATCGAAATCGGGGGACGTGACTGATGCGTTGGCTTCTTTTCGCCGCGGCCGCCGTCGCGCTTTCCGGCTGCGGCATTCCGCCGATGATAACCGTTGCCTCCTTGATGCTCGACGCCGCCAGCTACGGAGCGACCGGGAAAACGGTCACCGATCACGCGCTTTCGGCGGTGCTTCAGAAAGACTGTGCGCTGCTCCGTGGCCTCAAGGGCTCGGTTTGCGTCGCCGAAGGCAGCGCCGAGGCGGCGGCCAAGCCGTCCGGGGAAGCCGAGACGCGCGCGTCGCAGCACCTCGCCCTTCTCGAGGAGGGGCCCAACCGCGCGACCGCGCATCAGTCGACCGGATCGGATGCGCGCGTGACCCTGCAAAGCACCTTCGCGACCGACCCGAGCATCGCGCCAAAACCGGACCCGGCGCAGGCGCGCGGCGAGGCCGACCGGGTCCGGCACGATCGCCTCGACGAGGCCGTCTATCTCCGTGACGACGCGGGTCCTGCGCGCGCGACGCGGGTCGGGCGGCAGGTGAGCGGCGCCGGTTACCTGAGCGCCGGTTACCTGAGCCAGGGCATCGTGCCGGAGCGCGAGACCGACGGCTGAGCGGCGCTCGCGAGGGCCGCTCCGCGGCGCCGATTCTTCGGGCCACGCGCCGCGCGCCCCGCATTTGCCAAGCGGGCATCCCACGAATTAGACTCCCCGACCAGATTTCCACGGCTGCGCGGCGCGGGTTTGGGCGCGCGGCGCGTTTGAGGAGGAGGCCACCCCATGGCGACGCCGGCTGACGAGGGCTTCACCATGCCCGCCGAGTGGGCCCCGCACGACCGCTGCTGGATGGCCTGGCCGTGCCGCGAGGCGCTGTGGGGCGAGCATCTGGACGCGGCACGCGAGGCCACCGCCGAGGTCGCGCGCGCGATCGCGGCCTTCGAGCCGGTCACCATGATCGCCAACCCGGAGAGCATCGCCGAGGTGTCGTTGCGTTGCGGCGGCGGGGTCGCCTGCCTGCCCATGGCCCACGACGATTCCTGGATCCGCGACAACGGCCCGACCTTCGTCGTCGACGGGCGCGGCGGGGTCGCCGGCATCGACTGGCGGTTCAACGCCTGGGGCGGACGGCATGAAGCCTACGACAAGGACGCCGCCGTTGCCCGGGCCGTGCTCGAGCACTTGGAGCTGCCGCGCCACGCCGCGCCCCTGGTGCTGGAAGGCGGCGCCATCCACGTCGACGGCGACGGCACCTGTATGACCACCGAGCGGTGCCTGCTCGACCCGAACCGCAACCCGGAGCTGGGCAAGACCGCGATCGAGGCACTGCTCGGCACGCACCTGGGGGTGCGCCGAGTGATCTGGCTGGGCGAGGGCCTGCGCGACGACGACAGCGGCGGACACGTCGACAACCTGGCGTGCTTCGTCCGCCCCGGGGTCGTGCTCGCGCTCGCCGCCGACGACCCGGAAGACGAGAACCACGCCGCGCTTGCGGACAACCTGGCGCGCCTGCGTGCCGCGCGCGACGCCAAGGGGCGCGAGCTCGAGGTGATCGAGGTGGCGCAGCCGGGCCCGGCCAAGGGCGACGACGGCCGGCGCCTCGCCCTGTCCTACGTCAACTTCTATCTCGCCAACGGGGCCGTGATCCTGCCGTCGTTCGAGGATTCCAAGGACAAGGCCGCCTACGAAACCCTCGCCGCCTGCTTCCCCGGGCGCGAGCTGCGCCAGGTGCCGGCGCTCGACATCCTGCGCGGCGGCGGCGGCATCCACAGCATCACCCAGCAACAGCCGAGCGCGGGCGAGGCAAGCCCGGACTAGGGCCATATCGGGTTGCCATAAGGGAGGGTTTCATGGCGGATTTCGACGGCGAGGCCTTTGTCCGCCGGTTCAATTCCGTGTGGGATGCGCACGACGTGGACGGCATCGTCGAGATGTTCACCGACGACGTCATATTCGAGGCCTCGTTCGGCTCCGAGCCCCACGGCGAGCGCGCGCTCGGCAAGGAGGCGGCGCGCAAGCTGGCCGCGGCGGTCTTCGAGCGCATCCCCGACCTGCATTTCGAGGAGCTGCGGCACTTCGTCTCGCCGGACTTCGCGGTCGTCGAATCGGTCACCAGCGGCACGCCGGTCGGCGGCACGCCCTACGAGATCCATCTGGTGGACGTGCTCACCATCCGCGACGGCAAGATCGCGGCCAAGCGCTCCTACCGCAAGGCGCGGCTTTAATACTAAAGGATGCCCCATGCTGTTCATGGTCATCGAACGCTTCAAGGACCGGGACGCGCTCGCGGTCTACCGCCGGTTCCGGGAGCGCGGGCGCATGACGCCGGACGGCCTGACCTTCGTCGAGAGCTGGGTCGAGGCCAACTGCGACCGCTGCTTTCAGATCATGGAATGCGACGACGTGCGACTCTTGCAAGTGTGGGCCGCCCACTGGCGCGATCTGGTCGAGTTCGAATTCGTGCCCGTGGCGCCGGGCAAGGCCACGGCGGAAGCGCTGATGCCGTTCCTCGATCAGCCCCTTGGCGATGAAGGAACCTGAGCGCGTGCCCGATGGTTTTCCGCGCAAGGCCGGTTAATACCAACGCTCCGTGGTATAAGAGCGAGGCTTTTCCAGCAGGTCACTCAAGGGGCCTTCCCTTGGTTTCATGACCGAGCATGGCGACGACCACGCCGCCCAGCGTCATCACCAGCGCCACCACGACCAGCGGCACCAGCACGCCTTCGGTGGCGTCGCGCAGGAAGCCGAAGACGAGCGGCCCCAGGATCGCCGTGAGCTTGCCCACGCCTTCGGCGGCGAAGCCAAAGGCCGTGCCGCGCAGGACCGTGGGGAACAGCTCGACCGTGTAGGGATAGACCGCGCCCCAGGCGCCCAGGTTGAAGAAGCTCACGAAAATCAATGCGGCCACGAAGGCGGGGTAGGACTCGGTGGTCGCGAAGACCAGTCCCGACAGCCCGCCCAGGACCAGGAAGCTGGCCAGGGTCCGCTTACGGCCCCAGGCTTCCACCAGCCACATGGCCGCCAGGTATCCCGGAATTTGCGCGAGCGCCGAAAGCAGCAGCAGCCCGTAAATGTTCTCGACCTGGAAGTCGCCCACCTCGGGCAGGACTTGGGGCAGCCAGATGAACAGGCCGTAGTAGCTGAAATTGAGCGCGGTCCATGCCGCCAGCGTGACGATCGTCGCGCGCAGGAGCTCGCCGCGGAACAGGTCCCCGACCGGCGCCCGGACCGGGCCGCGTTCCTCGGCGATCATCTCGGGCGTCACGTTGGCGCCGGTCACCTGGGTGAGCACCGCGGCGGCCTCCGCCGTCCGCCCGGCGCGCGCCAAGTAGAACGGCGTCTCCGGCACCTTGATCCGCACGAGGAATGCCAGGAAGGCGGGGAAGGCGGCGACCAGGAACATGAGCCGCCAGGCGCCGTCCATCCGGTCCAGGAAGAGATAAGACATGCCGAGCGCGGCGAGGAAACCGATGGGCCAGAACAAATCGAGGAAGACCATGTAACGCCCCCGCTTTTGAGGCGGCAGGTATTCCGACAGCAGCAAGGGGTCCACGACGAGCATTCCGCCCAGCCCCAGCCCGGCCAGGAGGCGGAAGGCGAACAGGCTTTCGGGGCTCCAGGCGCTGGCCGTGAGCGCGGTGAAGGCGCTGTACCACAACACGCTCGCCATGAAGATGGGCCGCCGCCCAACCCGGTCGGCGGTGCGGCCGAGGACCAGGCTCCCAATAAATGAGCCGATCAGCGACGCCGAGCCGATCCATCCCAGCCCCACCCCGCTCAGCTCCCAGAGTTCGGCGAAGACCGGCAGCGAAAAGGCAATGAGCAGGATCTCCAAGGCCACGAAGGTCCAGGCCATGCCGGTGACGATGACGATCATGCGATGGAAGGGAGTGAAGCCATGCTGGCGCAGAAGCTCTTCCACGCTCTTGGCGCCCGGCGATCCGTTCGACATCACTTACTGCTCCTAATTGCCTGACCCCGCGTCCGTATCCGCGAAGCGCACGGCTTCCTCGGCGGCGCGGATGAGCGCGCGGGCCTTGTTGCGAGTCTCCTGGTACTCCGCCTCGGGGTCGCTGTCGGCGACCACGCCGCCGCCGGCCTGGACGTACATGACCCCGTCCTTGACCACCGCGGTCCTGAGCGCGATGCAGGTGTCCATGTCGCCGTTGGCGCCGAAATAGCCGATCGCGCCGGCGTAAATGCCGCGGCGCTCCGGCTCCAGCTCGTCGATGATCTCCATGGCGCGCACCTTGGGCGCGCCCGAGACGGTGCCCGCCGGAAAGCCGGCGATGAGCGCGCTCAGCGCGTCGTAGGCCGGGTCGAGCTCGCCCTCGACGTTGGAGACGATGTGCATGACGTGGCTGTAGCGCTCGATGATGAACTCCTCGGTGACCTTCACGCTGCCGACCTTGGCGACCCGGCCGGTGTCGTTGCGGCCGAGATCGAGCAGCATCAGGTGCTCGGCGCGCTCCTTGGGGTCGGCGAGCAGCTCCTCGGCGAGCGCCTGGTCCTCGGCCGGGGTCCGCCCGCGCGGCCGGGTACCGGCGATCGGCCGGATGGTGACGGTCTGGCCGCGCAGGCGCACCAGGATTTCCGGGCTCGATCCGACGATGGCGAAGCCGCCGAAATCGAGGAAGAACAGGAACGGCGATGGGTTGAGCCGGCGTAGCGCCCGGTAGAGCGACAGGGGCGGTTGGCTGAACGGCACCCGGAAGCGCTGACTGGGCACGATCTGGAAGGCGTCGCCGGCGCGGATGTATTCCTTCGCCCGCGCGACCATGGCGTGATACTGGGCCCGGGTCACGTTGGACTCCGGCTCGCGCTTGGCCGGCGCCGCGCCACCTTCGGCGCTGTCGCGCCGATAGGGCAGGGGCCGCGCGAAGTCCTCGACCGCCACGGCCAGGCGCGCGCAGGCGGCAGCGTAGGCGGCGCGGGCGTCGAGCTCCGGCTCCGGCCAGACCGGAGTGACCAGGGCCGTACTGTCCTCGAGCCGGTCGATCACCGCCATCACGGTCGGGCGCAGGAACATGGCGTCGGGGAGGTGGAGCACGTCCGGGTTTGCATCCGGCAGGCGCTCCATCAAGCGCACGGTGTCGTAGCCCATGTAGCCGACCAGCGCCGCGGCCATGGGCGGTAGTTCCGGCGGCAGCTCGATACGCGACTCTTTGACCAAGCTCCGCAGGGACTCGAGCGCGCCGCCCTCGATCGGCTCGAATCGGGGCTCGCCGTCGAGCGCGTTGCGGTCGATCTCGGCGCGGTCGCCGAAGCAGCGCCAGACGATATCGGGCTTGATGCCGAGGAAGGAATAGCGGCCGATGACCGCGCCGCCCTCCACGGACTCGAAGAGGAAGCTGTTGGCCCGGCCGTTGGCCAGTTTCATGAACGCCGAGACCGGCGTCTCCAAGTCAGCCACCAGCGTGGTCCAGACGACCTGTGCCCGCTTCGCGTCGTAGACGGGCGCGAAATCGTCGAAAGCGGGGGTCGGGCGCATCTCGCCTCAGAAGGTCGCGAGCAGGTCTTCGATCATGCGCTCGTTGACCGTGACGCCGTACTCTGCGCGCAGCGTGGTTACGAACTGTTCCAGCAAGTCGCCTTGCAGGGCGCCGGTCAGGCCATCCTTGACGGCGGCCACGTCGTCGGCGTTGGCGGCCGGGTCGGCGGGCTGGATCTCGATCAGCTTGGCGACGATGTGCCCCTCCGGCGCCGTGGCCGTGGTCACTTCGCCGGGCTGGATCCGGAACAGCTTGGAGGCGAGCGCGGGCGAGGGGGTGCGCGCGGGCGCGGTCTCGAAGCGGGTGATCGGCGCGGTCGTTGAAACCACCAAGCCGGCCTCGGCGGCCAGGGTCTCGAGTTCATTGCCGACCTTTGCGCGCTCGGCCAAGGCCTCGGCCTTCTCCCGGGCCAGTTTGGCGCGCTGCGCGGCGCGCCAGAGTTCGATCACCTGCTCGCGCACCTGGTCGAGCGGGCGCAACTGGGCCGGGGTGACGGCGTCGACCCGAAGGATGAAATAGTCGCCGCCGCCGGATTCGGTGAGCAGGCTCTCCGTGCCGGCCGCGGTCTCGAAGGCGACCGCGAGGAAGCGATCGGGCGGCAGGTCCTCGACCGGCTCGCCGGCCGGGGTCTTGCCCCGGCGGTCTATGGCGTCGATGTAGCGGAGCGCGAGACCCAGGCTTCGGCCGGCCTCCTCGATCGTGGCCCCGGCGGCGAGCTCGTCATCGAGCTGATTGGCGATCGAATCCCTGCTTTCCACGGCCAGGTCCATGGCAATGTCGCGCGCCAACTGCTCGCGGACGTCCGCGAAGATCGGCTCCTTGGCGGGCTCGACCTTCAGGACTCGAAGGATGTGCCAGCCGAGAGGGCTTTCCAGAGGCGCGCTCGCCGTCTCCACCTCGATCGAAAAGGCGGCATCGGCCAACTCCATCGGCAAGTCCTCCTTCTCCAGCGCGCCCAGGCCGACCGGATCCGCGCCGGTCAATTCGCGCGCGACCGTGGCGAAGCCGGCGCCGCCGTTGAGCCGGGTTTCGGCCTCGCGGGCGGTCTCCTCGTCGCCAAGGACGATCTGCTCGATGGTGCGCCTTTCCGGAGTCACGAGGTCTTCGAAGCGGGCCTCGAACTCCTCGCGCAGCCTGGTTTCGGAGACGGTGACCTCGGCGGCCAGATCCGCGACGCGAAGCTGGATCAGGGTGACGCCGCGCCGCTCCGGCGCCATGAAGCGGTCGGAGAACTCCGTGTGGAAGGCTTCCAGGGCGGCCGGGTCCGGCGTCGGCAGGTCGGTGATGCTGTCGTTCGGAACGACGAGCACGCGCGCCACGCGGCGTTCCTCGCGGTAGCGGTACAGCGCCTCGGCCAACTGGCGCGGCGCGGCGGCCGCCTCGCTAACGGCGCCGGCGATCTGTTGCCGGGTGATGTCGCGGCGCAGGGTCTCGATGTATTCCCCTTCGCCCATGCCCATCGCGCGTAGCTGCTGGTCGAAGCGGTTGCGGTCGAACTCGCCCAGAGAGTTCTGGAACGCCGGTTCCCGGTGAACCAGGCGCCGGACCTGCGCGTCGGTCACGAGCAAGGCCAGCCCGGCCGCTTTCTGGTCGAACAGGGCGCGGCCGATCATCTGGCTGAGCACCTGGTCGGGAATCCCGAGCGCGCGCGCCTGGTCTATCTCCAGCTGCGCGCCGAAGCGTCGGCCGACGCGGTTGATCTCGCGCTTCAGGGCGCGGGCATAGTCCCGCTGGTGAATCGGCTGCTCGCCGACCTCCGCGACCGCTCTGATCTGGGCCGGCGTGCGGAAGATGTCGCCGATGCCCCAGACCGCGAAGCTCGCGATCAGCATGCCGAAGAGAGCGAAGGTCACGCTCTTGACGACGATGTTCTTGCGCTTTTTGGGCATGGCGCGCGACGATCCTCCTGGGGCCTCGTGGGCTCGGGTTCGGCCGGACGAAACACGGCTCGGTCCGGCGCGCGGCATCTTAGAAACCCGGCCTCGCTCGGGCAACATACAAATCCACCCCTGATCCTTGGTATAATCCCCTGGGACTACCGGCGCTTGGCCTGGGCCGCGGCCTCATGCTAGGTAGGCGCCCGGACGAACCCGGGGGGCCGGAGGCCATGCGGCGCAAGCTGATCGCGGGAAACTGGAAGATGAACGGGCTGCGCGACCCGGGCGTCGCCCTGGCCCGGAAGCTGGCGGATCGGGCGCGCGCGGCCGGGCCGCTCGGCTACGACCTGCTGATCTGTCCGCCGGCGCCGCTCCTGATCCCGGTCGGCGAGGCGCTCCGCGGCAGCGCCATCGGCCTCGGCGGGCAGGACTGCCATAACGAGCGGGCCGGCGCGCACACCGGGGACATCAGCGCCGAGATGCTCGAGGACGCGGGTTGCGGCTATGTCCTGGTCGGCCATTCCGAGCGCCGCGCCGACCATGGCGAAAGCGACGCCACGGTGCGCGCCAAGGCCGAGGCCGCCCGTGCCGCCGGCCTAATCCCCATCGTCTGCGTCGGGGAGAGCGCCGAGGAGCGGACCGCCGGCCGGGCGCTGGCGGTGATCGAGCGCCAGCTAAGCCACTCCCTGCCGCGCGCGGGAGAACCCTCGGGTCTGGTCATCGCCTACGAGCCGGTCTGGGCCATCGGCACCGGGCGCACCGCCACGCCCGGCGACGTGGCCGAGGCGCACGCCCATATCCGGGCGTTGCTGGCGGACCTGCTCGGCGAGGCGGCGGCCGGCGCCCTACGCATCCTTTACGGCGGCTCGGTCAAGCCGGGCAACGCGGCCGAGCTTCTCGCCGTGGCCGGGGTCGACGGCGCGCTGGTCGGCGGCGCCAGCCTCGATGCCGAGCATTTTTGGGCGATCGGGGCCGCTTGTCCCTAGCAATTTCGGCCCTTAAGGGCTACATACCCGGTCGAGTCCATTGAGAATCGGGTGAGAATCGAGGGCCTTCGGCCGGTGCGCCGGCCTTCGGGCTCCGGAAGACGAAAGACGGCGAAGATGAGTAGCGTTCTGGTGGTGATCCACCTGATGTTGGCCATGGCGATGATCGGCGTGGTGCTGCTTCAGCGCAGCGAGGGCGGCGGCCTGGGAATCGGCGGCGGCGGGGGCGGCGGCGGCATGAGCGGCTTCCTGACCGGGCGCGGCACGGCCAATCTGCTGACCCGGGCGACCGCGGTCCTGGCCGCCGGCTTCATGCTCACCAGCATCGGGCTGACCATCCTGGCGAGCGACTCGGGCGATCGGCGCTCGATCATCGACGAGCCGCCCGTGACGGCGCCCGTGCAAGAGCAGCCGAGCGCCCCGTCGGTTCCGGTTCAGTAGCCCCCGACTTCAGTAGCCGCCGACTCGACTCCGGCCCGATTCGCCCCAAGCGCCCGCCGAGCGGCGAGCGGCACGTCTCGGCGAAGGGCTTGCGCGCCGCCGCGCCGTCGCTCGGGCCACCGCGGATCGCCGGGAATCCCTAACACTTCGGTGTCCGGGTCGATTTTTTGCCGCCGGGGCCACGATGAGGGCTTGCCCGGCGCGCCGGTTCCGACAATAGTGCCGGTCCATGACGCGGTTCATATTCATCACCGGCGGCGTCACCTCCTCACTCGGAAAAGGTCTCACCTCCGCGGTCCTTGGGGCACTCCTCCAGGCGCGCGGGTTCACGGTGCGCCTGCGCAAGCTCGACCCCTATCTGAACGTCGATCCGGGGACCATGAGCCCGTACCAGCACGGCGAGGTCTACGTCACCGACGACGGCGCCGAGACCGACCTGGATCTGGGTCATTACGAGCGCTTCACCGGCGTGCCCACGCGCAGGAGCGACAACGTGACCACGGGGCAGATCTACTCCAAGGTGATCGCCAGGGAGCGGCGCGGCGACTACCTGGGCGCCACGATCCAGGTCATCCCGCACGTGACCGATGCGATCAAGGAGTTCATCCGCGCCGACCTCGCCGGCGAGGACTTCGTGGTCTGCGAGATCGGCGGCACCGTCGGCGATATCGAGGGCCTGCCGTACCTGGAGGCGATCCGCCAGCTCGGCAACGAGCTCGGCCCCGCGCGCAGCATCTTCGTGCACCTGACGCTGGTGCCGTATCTGGCCGCGGCCGGCGAGCTCAAGACCAAGCCGACCCAGCACTCGGTCAAGGAGCTGCAGAGCGTCGGCATCCAGCCGGACATCTTGGTGTGCCGCTCCGAACGCCCGATCCCGGCGGAAGCGCAACGCAAGATCGCGCTGTTCTGCAACGTGCGGCCGAGCGCGGTCATCCAGGGGCTCGACGTGGACACGATCTACGCGGTGCCGCGCGCCTATCACGAGGAAGGCCTGGACGACGAGGTCTGCCGCCATTTCGGCCTGACCGGCGGGGCGCCGGACCTGGCGCGTTGGGACCGGATCACCGAGCGCATCCGCAAGCCCGACGGCGAGGTCACCATCGGGGTCATCGGCAAGTACACCGCGCTGCTCGATTCCTACAAATCGCTGGCCGAGGCCATGACCCACGGCGGCATCGCCAACAACGTCCGGGTCAAGGTGAATTGGCTGGATTCCGAGATCTTCGAGGGCGAGGGCGCGATCCAGCGCCTGGAGGACGTGCACGGCATCCTGGTGCCGGGCGGCTTCGGCGAGCGCGGCGCCGAAGGCAAGATCGCCGCCGCGCGCTTCGCCCGGGAGCGCCGGGTGCCGTACTTCGGCATCTGCTTCGGCATGCAGATGGCGGTCATCGAGACCGCCCGGAACCTGGCCGATTTGCCGGCTGCCGGCTCGACCGAGTTCGGCCCGTGCCAGGATCCCATCGTCGGCCTGCTCACCGAATGGACCCTCGGCAACCGCATCGAGCGGCGCAACGTGGACGGCGAGAAGGGCGGCACCATGCGCCTCGGCGCCTATCCTTGCATGATCGAGGAGGGGAGCCGGATCCACGGGGTCTACGGCAAGACCGAGATCAGCGAACGCCACCGGCACCGCTACGAGGTCAACATCAACTACCGCGAGGTCCTGGAGCGCGTCGGCGTGCATTTCTCCGGCCTGTCGCCCGATGGCGTGCTGCCCGAGATCGTCGAGATCGAGGACCATCCCTGGTTCATCGGCGTGCAATTCCACCCCGAGCTGAAGTCCAAGCCGTTCGAGCCCCACCCGCTGTTCACCTCCTTCATCGAGGCCGCGGTCGCGCAATCACGCCTGATGTAAATTGGCGCGATTCCGGTAAGCTCGGACCCTTCGACACGAGCTGGTCGACACGAGCTGGTCGAACGAGCTGGACGGCGGCGCCTTGCGGGGCCTCGGCGAATGCGGCAGGGGAGTAACGAGTCGTGAGCGCAGGCGACACTGCGATCGTGGGCGGGGCGACCGTGGGCGGGGCGACCGTGGGCGGGGCGACCGTGGGCGGGGCGACCGTGGGCGGGTTCGTAATCCGCCTCCTGGAGGCCTACGGCGTCGACATCGTGTTCGGCATGCCCGGCGTCCACACCCTGGAGCTCTATCGCGGGCTCGAGGGCGCATCGATCCGCCACGTCCTGGTGCGCCACGAGCAAGGCGCCGGCTTCGCCGCCGACGGCTACGCGCGGGTCACCGGAAAACCGGGGGTCTGTCTCCTGATCTCCGGCCCCGGGGTGACCAACGCCGCCACCCCGATGGGCCAGGCCTATTCCGATTCCGTGCCCATGATCGTCATTTCCAGCACCTGTTCGAGCGACAGCCTGGGCCGGGGCTGGGGCACGCTGCACGAGGTCACGGACCAGCGCGCCGCGAGCGCGCCGCTGACCGCCTTTTCGCGCACCGCCTTCTCGGCCGAGGACGTGAGCGACGCCATGAGCCAAGCCTTCGCCGTGTTCTCCGCGGGCCGCCCGCGGCCGGTGCATATCGAGATCCCCATCGACGTCCTGGCGCGAAGCTGCAACCTGAAGCCCGCGGCCGCGGCGCCGGCGGCGCCCCCGGCCGCGACGGAGGACGAGATCGGCCAGGCGGCCGGGATGCTCGGCGGGTCCGAGTCCCCGGTGCTGGTGGTGGGCGGCGGCGCGCGCCGGGCCGGCCCCGCCATCGCCGGGATCGCGGAGAAGTGCGGCGCCGCGATCCTGACCACGGTGGCCGCCAAGGGCTGCGTTCCGGATGCTCATCCCCTGCATCTCGGGTGCATGCTCTCGTGCCCGGAGGCGCGCGCGTTGTTGCGCGACGCGGACGTGGTCCTGGCGCTCGGCACCGAGCTGGCCGGGACCGATTCCTGGGTCGAGCGCCTGGATTTGGGGGGCCGCCTGATCCGGGTCGATATCGACCCGGCCAAGCTGACCGACGTCTACCCGGCCGCCCTGGCGATATGCGCGGATGCCGGCGCGACGGCCGCCCGGATCGCCGCGGCGCTGGGTTCCGGCCGGGCCGAGGCCGCCTGGGCCGAGGCTGGGGCGCGGATCGCGCGCGTCAGATCGCAAATCCTCGATCACCCGGACGCGCTGGCCGCCCGGCACCAGGCGGTCTTGGACGCGCTGCGCCAGGCCCTGCCGGAAGACGCGGTCGTGGTCACGGACATGACCCAGATCGCCTACACCGGCCACGTCGGCTTTCCCGGCTCGCGGCCCGACTGTTGGCTGCATCCCAACGGCTACGGGACCCTGGGCTACGCCCTGCCGGCGGCGATCGGGGCCAAGCTCGGGGCGCCGGAGCGGCCGGTCGTGGCGCTGGTCGGCGACGCCGGCCTGCTGTTCACGGTCCAGGAGCTGGCCACGGCGGTGGACGAGGGCCTGTGCCTGCCGATCCTGCTCTGGAACAACGACGGCCTCGGCCAGATCCGCGACGACATGATCGCCCAGGGCATCGCCGAGATCGGGGTCAGCCCGCGCAACCCGGATTACATCGCCTTGGCCCGGGCCTTCGGCTGCCGCACGGCGGCGCCGGGCGGCCCCGAGGAATTGCGCCCGGCCCTGGAAGACGCGCTCGCCCATTCGGGCCCGACCTTGATCGAGATGCGCGACCCGGGCGCGCGCCCATGAGCGCCCCCAAGAGCGGCACTGACCTCGAGGCGGCCGAGACCGGGCGCTACTCGCCCCTGGTCGAGCGCATCGGCGGCAAGGGCGCGCAGGCCTGGGCGGTGCATTCGGAAGCCATGGCGCGGGCGGCGGCCGGCGAAGACGTGATCGCGCTCTCGGTCGGCGATCCGGATTTCGATACCCCGCGCCCGATCGTGGAGGCCGCGGTTTCGGAGCTGCGCGCGGGCAATACCCATTACACCGCCTTCGCCGGCACCGCGGCGCTGAGGCAGGCCATCGCCGGCTATCAGAGCGGGCTCTCCGGCCGGGATATCGGCCCGGATGAGGTCGCGGTCCTGCTCGGCGCCCAGAACGCCCTGTTCGCCGCCGCGCTCTGCCTGTTCGCCGGCGGCGACGAGGTGATCGTGCCGGAACCGGCCTACGTGACCTACCAGGCGGTGCTGGGGGCGGCGGGCGCAACCATGGTGCCGGTGCCCTTGAGGGCGGACGCCGGGTTCCACATCGATCCCCGCGACGTGGCCGCCGCCGTCACCGGCCGCACCCGCGGGATTCTGCTGAATTTCCCCCACAATCCGACCGGCGCCCTGCTGAGCGAGGACGCGGCGCGCGGCATCGCCGATCTGTGCCGGGAACACGATCTCTGGCTGGTGTCCGACGAGGTCTACAGCAACCTCGTGTTCGAGGGCCGCCACGCGAGCCCTTGCGCCTTGCCCGGCATGGCCGAGCGCTCGGTGATCGTCAACTCGGTCTCCAAGTCCCACGCCATGACCGGCTGGCGGCTCGGCTGGACGGTGGCGCCCGCCGAGCTGACGCGCCACATCGGCAACCTGTCGCAGTGCATGCTCTACGGCAACCCGAGCTTTACCCAAGCCGCGCTGGCCACTTGGCTGGGGCGCGACCTGCCCGAGCTGGGGGCGATGAAGGAGACCTACCGGCGCCGCCGCGATCTCGTCTGCCGGCGCCTGGCCGGCGTGCCCGGCCTGCGCGTCCACAAGCCCGAAGCCGGCATGTTCGTGATGATCGACGTGCGCGGCACCGGCCTCGGCGCCGAGGATTTCGCCTGGCGCCTGCTCGAGAAAAAGGGGGTCTCGGTGCTCGCCGGAGACGCCTTCGGCCCGAGCGCGGCCGGCCACGTCCGCATCACCTTCGCCGTGGCCGACGCCAAGCTCGCCGAAGCCTGCGACCGCATCGCCGCGTTCGTGGAGGAGATCGGGCGGGGGTGACCTTTGCGCCCGACGGCGGGCGTGGGCGCTCGATCGTCGGTGCTTCTGCGCCGGAGCCGGAGCGAAAGTGGACGAGTCGACCCCACTGATCAGTTCATTGCAAGGCGCGCGTTTGGTAATACATATCAGCTGGGCCAAACGGTGCCTAAGCTGGATTGGGCGGACCTGAACACGATGGGCAAGGGGTTCACGGGCAAGACCTGCGTCTACTGCTGTGATGCAAAGTCGGTCGCTGGGGACCATGTCTTTGCAAGAAAATTATTTTTGGCATCACGCAGGGCCAATCTTCCCAAAGTGCCAGCCTGCAAGTCCTGCAACGGGCAAAAATCGGAATTGGAACATTACGTGACTACGGTGCTTCCCTTCGGCGGCCGGCACACAGATGCAGCAAAGAATCTTGTGAGCATGGTCCCCAAGAGGCTGGAAAAAAACACGGCTTTGCATACTTTGCTCCAAAGGGGCATGAAGCGGGCGTGGACGCGCGAAAAGGGGCTGCTCATGCGGACCGGGTCTGTACCCTTTGATTGGCCGATGGTTGAGCAATGGCTTGTATTCGTTGTGAAGGGGCTTGCTTGGCACCATTGGAAGGTCCTGATTGGTTCTGACTTTTCGGTCGAAATTTTTGCGCTGACATCGCATGGCGAGGCGGTCTTTCAGCGATTGCTCACCATGCCCGCAGCGGAACGCATACGTCAGGATGTCGGGGCCGGGACGTTTTCCTATGAGGCGGCGCAGGGGCTCGATATCCCGCAAATTTCGGTGTGGGAGTTCTCGATATACGGCGGGGTAAAGCTCAGAGATCGCACCGCGCCCGAACATACGGTCTCCAAAATTGGTGCCATGGTAGGGCCAAAGCGCGTACCCGAAACAGCCAAGCTGACAGCCATGGGCCCGCAGTAGACCTAACCTGATCGCTTTGTTTTGAGCTGCGTGGGACCCAGATGGACAAGCAAGAAGCGGTGCAACGGGGTCAGGTCTTGAATTATAAGTTTTCGGGCAGCGATCCTCACAGCGCGGTTAACTTCAAAATTCACGATTCAAGACCTGACCCCATTTTCTTCACTCATTGCTCCAAAAACCCATTGTCCAATGCTTCGTTGATATAAAGCGGGGCGTCTCGTGAGCCAGCAGAAATCCTCGAGTCTGGGATTCCCAATCGAAGTATCTTTTGTTTTAAGCCCAGATGACCGTTGAAGTTCAGGCAGAACACCCGTTCCTTGTGTGGACCCCCTTGTAGACCTATCGCCGATAAATTGAACGGGTCGAAATGAAATCCCATCAAGTAGATTCTCTCAGCATTGGAAATTGCACTGCGCGCTTTTGCGCGAACCTCTTCCACTTCAGAACCGGCTGTCTCTTGAGCCAAATGGAAGGTTTGAGCACATTCCAAGATGAACTGCCCAACATCCGCCACAAAGTCTGGCAACTTGGACGGTGTTCCATTCACATGGAAGATGCTCACCGCCTTTGTGTAATTGGCTCCTTGATGTATCTCCGTTTTCGCGAGACTCGTTCCGAGAGCCTGCTCCAATGAATGGTCATAATTGAACGTCACTACATGGAGCCTATTGTTCGCTAGCGATTGACTGTTTTGCGCCCCATCACGGATGAGGTTTATCAATTGCTGGTACCAGTTGCGGCGCCCATCGTATTCCCGATCAGAGAACGACTTCAGACGTAATTGTTGCTCTTCCCAATCGTACATCCCGAGCATGATTTGCTGGGAGATGAGTACCTTTGCAATGAATTCATGCTTGGGATTGGCCCAGACAAACTGATCAACAGTGTCATGCGTCTGGCTTTTAATATCATTATGAAATTCAAACAATTTTGGTATCATCGGCTCGTGCTTGAGGTTTTCGGGCAAATACGATTGCGCGAGCGGGCTACCAATATAGGATGCCAGAGCACGAAAACGGTTCTTATTGAAAAAACCTATATTGTGAGCACTGGTGGGGCGGAGCCCCGGGGAATCGGATCTTTCGAGTACTTTCATCAAGTCGCCAATCCCAGAGATGATTTGGCTACGCAGTTCCTCCCCGAGTGGGAAGCCGAATTGAGCGCTGGCTCCAGCACCGAGCACAATCACTGTCGGCCGATCAAACATTAGTTTTGAATCCCAGAATTTGATTTGAGTGGAAGAGTATCCTC
>JACZWN010000037.1:0-424 GCA_022572105.1 Pseudomonadota bacterium
GCGCCTCCCCGGCATCCTCGCCGCCCGCCTCCACCTCCACCTGGATGCCGGCGAGCACCGCGCCGGAAATCAAATCGCAATACATGCCGATGGCCCGGATCGCGTCGTCGTTGCCGGGTACCGGATGGGTGATGCCATCCGGATCGGAATTGGAATCGAGGATCGCGATCACGGGGATGCTCAGGACCTTGGCCTCCGCGACCGCGATGTGCTCCTTGTTGGTGTCGATCACGAAGAGCACGTCCGGCAGGCCGCCCATCTCCTTGATGCCGCCGAGCGCGCGTTCCAGCTTGTCGCGCTGGCGGGTCAGCTTGAGCAACTCCTTCTTGGTGAAGCCGGTCTCGCCCAGTTCCATCTGTTCCTCGACCTCGCGCAGGCGCTTGATCGACTGGGAGATGGTCTTCCAGTTGGTCAGCATGCCGCC
>JACZWN010000037.1:434-20001 GCA_022572105.1 Pseudomonadota bacterium
AAGAGCAGCGGATAGACTTCCGGGGACAGATTAGGCGGCGCCTGAATGTTCATCTCCCCCCCCAACAGCAGCCGGGCGACGGCGATGGTGCGCAACAGCTCCATCAGCGTGGCGTCCGGCCAATCGGCCATGGGGATCGCGGGCTTGGCCCGGAAGTTTTGCACGATCACTTCCTGGATATGGCCGTGGGCCTCGTGCAGGCGCTTGATCGACTGGGAGATCGTCTTCCAGTTGGTCAGCATCCCGCCGAGCCAGCGATGGTTGACGTAATACTGGCCGCAACGCTTGGCTGATTCGGCGATCTTTTCGCTGGCCTGGCGCTTGGTGCCGACGAAGAGCACGCGCCCGCCGCCGGCCACCACGTCGCGCACGAAGACCAGCGCCTGGCGCAGCAGCGGCACCGTCTGTTCGAGGTCGAGGATGTGCACGCCGTTGCGCTTGCCGAAGATGTACGGGCCCATCTTCGGGTTCCAGCGGCGGGTGGTATGTCCGAAATGGACGCCAGCCTCGAGGAGCTGGCGCATGGTCACGTCTGGAAGCGCCATGGGTATGTCTTCTCCGGTTGTACCGCCGCGGGCCGCTGCATCCGGACGCCCGGACACCGGAGCGACTGCCGGAGATGTCTCCCCCGGAAAGGCCGCGAAGCCCGCGTGTGAAATCCAGCGGGCCGGGTCATAGCGCTTAAGGGCTAAAGACGCAAGGGCAAAGCGGGCGCCGGGGCCGGGCTCATACGAAGGATTAGACGTCCTGAACCACCAGCCCCGGGACCGCCTTGATGGCCTGGCGGGCGGCCGGCGAGAGCCGGTAGCCGCCCGGCAATTCCAGTTCGACCTCCTGTCCGTCGGCCAGATCCAGGACCAGCTTGATCTGGCCGCGTCCCTCGGCCTCCCGCTCCAACAGGTTTTTCAGGCTTTCCAGCGGTTCCGGGTCGCTCATGAACACGCGCAAGCCCAGCCCGGCGCCGGCCACGGCCGCTTCCAGGGGCTCGATCTGCTGGGCCATCAGGCGCAGGTCCTCGCCGTCGCCGCGGTTTTCCACCGTGAGCAGAAGCGGCTCGCCGCCCTCCAGGAGATCGCGCGCGCGCGCGAGCAGATCGGAAAAGACGACCACCTCATAGACGCCGCTGGAATCAGAAAGCCGTATGAAGGCGAAGCGGCTGCCCTGGCGCGCGGTGCGCTCCCGCTTGCCTTTGACGATCCCGGCCACGCGCTTGCGGCCCGGGTCGCGCTTCATGACGGCGGCCAGATCGGCGGCGCGCACAACGCCGAGGCGCCCCAGGCTATCCCCATAGGCGTCGAGCGGATGGGCGGAGAAGTAGAAGCCGATGGCCTCGAACTCGTGATCCAGGCGCTCCAGCTTGGGCCAATCGGCCACATCGGGGAGCACGAGGTCCAGCTTGGCGGCCTGGTCGCCACCGCCGAACAGGTTTTCCTGCGCGCTTTCCCGCTCGCTGGCCGCGGCCGAGGCATGGCGCACGATGGTCTCCGCGGTCTCGAAAACCTGGCGCCGGTTGGCGTTGAGGCCGTCGAAAGCGCCGGCACAGGTCAGGTTCTCGATCTGCCGCTTGTTGATGGACCGCATATCGACGCGGTCGGCGAAGTCGCCGAGGCTCGCGAAGGTCCCGTTCTCGTCCCGCTCGGCGACCAGCACCGCCATGGCCGCCGCGCCGACGTTCTTGACCGCGGCGAGCGCGTAGCGGATGGCCCGGCGCGGGCCGTCCGGTGTTTCTTCGACCTCGACGCCGAAGTCGGCACGCGAGCGGTTGATGTCGGGCGGCAGCAGGGGAATGTTCAGGCGACCCAAATCCTGGCGGAAGTCCTCGAGCTTGTCGGTGTTGCCCATGTCGAAGGTCATGGAGGCGGCCAGAAACTCGACCGGATGGTTGGCCTTCAGGTAGGCGGTCTGATAGGCGACCAGCGCGTAGGCCGCGGCGTGGCTCTTGTTGAAGCCGTAGCCGGCGAACTTGTTGACCTGCTCGAAGATCTGCTCGGCCTTGGCCTCGGGCACGCCGCGCGCGACCGCGCCCTGGATGAAGTGCTTGCGCTGGGCCTCCATCTCCGAGCGGATCTTCTTGCCCATGGCCCGGCGCAACAGGTCGGCGGCGCCGAGCGAATAGCCGGCCAGCTCCTGGGCGATCTGCATGACCTGCTCCTGGTAGATCATGATCCCGAAGGTTTCCTTCAGGATGCCTTCCAGCGTCGGATAGAGGTAATCGATCGCCTCCTTGCCGTGCTTGCGCGCGATGAAGCTCGGGATGTTGTCCATGGGCCCCGGGCGAAACAGCGCGACGACGGCGATGATGTCCTCGAAGCGGTCCGCCTTGAGGCTCTTGAGCACGTCGCGCATGCCCGAGGACTCCAACTGGAACACCCCCAGCGTGTCGCCGCGGCCGAGCATGGCGTAGGTTCCCGCGTCGTCCAACGGGATCCGCGACAGATCCAGCGCGGTGCCGCGCGCGGCGATCAGCTCGCAGGCGCGCGCCAGCACCGAAAGGGTCTTTAGCCCCAAAAAGTCGAACTTCACCAGGCCCGCGAGCTCGACATACTTCATGGAGAACTGGGTGATCGCCATGTTGGAGCGCGGATCGCGGTACAGCGGGATCAGCTCGTCCAGGCGACGGTCGCCGATGACCACGCCGGCGGCATGCGTCGAGGCGTGGCGGTACAGGCCCTCGACCTTGAGCGCGATGTCGAGTAGCCGCGCCACGGTCGGGTCCTCGGCGCGCATATCCCGGAGCTCCTGTTCGCCGTCGATGGCCTCCTGCAACCCGACCGGATTGGCCGGGTTGTTGGGCACCAGCTTGCAGATGCGGTCGACCTGGGGATAGGGCATCTGCAGCACCCGGCCGACATCGCGCAGCGCGGCGCGCGCCTGCAGCTTGCCGAAGGTGATGATCTGGGCGACGTGATCGCGGCCGTATTTCTCCTGGACGTAGCGGATGACCTCGTCCCGGCGCTCCTGGCAGAAGTCGATGTCGAAGTCCGGCATGGACACGCGCTCGGGGTTCAGGAAGCGCTCGAACAGCAGGCCCCAGCGCAGGGGATCGAGACCGGTGATGGTGAGCGCCCAGGACACCACCGAGCCCGCGCCCGAGCCGCGTCCGGGACCGACCGGAATGCCCTGGCGCTTGGCCCATTGGATGAAATCGGCGACGATCAGGAAATAACCCGGGTAGCCCATCTGCTCGATGACCGCGAGCTCGTATTCCATGCGCTCCCGGTAGCCGTGTGCCGCCGCTTGGCGCGCCGCCTGGTCCATCGCCACCGTGTAGACCTGTTCCTCCAGGCGCCCTTCCAAACCGGCCGCGCTCCGCGCGCGCAGCTCCTCGGCCTCGCTGCGGCCGGCCTCGGTCGGGAAGGCCGGCAGGATCGGGTCGACGGCCTCGGGCACGTAAGCGCAGCGGCGCGCGATGGTCAGGGTGTTGGCGATGGCCTCGGGCAGGTCGGCGAAGAGCTCGGCCATCTCGGCGGCCGACTTGAAGCGGTGCTCGGGCGTCAGGCGCCGGCGCTCGGCCTCGCCGACGTAGGTCCCTTCGGCGATGCACAGGAGCGCGTCGTGCGCCTCGTACATCTCCGCCTCGGCGAAGAAGACCTCGTTGGTCGCGACCAGCGGCAGGTCGAGCGCGTAGGCCAGATCCACCAGCCGGTCCTCGATGCCCGCCTCCTCGGCCAGGCCGTGGCGCATAACCTCGACGTAGAGCCGCCCGGGGAAGATCCGCGCGAGCCCGCGCAAGGCCGCCTCGGCGGCCTCGTCCTGGCCGTCCAGCAGGCGCCGGCCCACGGGCCCGGCCGGTCCGCCGCCGAGCGCGATAAGCCCCGCGCCGAAGGCTTCCAAGTCGGCGAGCGAGACCTGAGCCGGCTCGCCGGGCGGGGTTTCCAGGAACGACCGGGAGACCAGCTTCATCAGGTTGCGGTAACCGGTCTGGTCCTGGACCAGGAGCGCGATCCGGTCCGGCGCCGGGCGGGCGGCCGGGCTGCCGAGGGGTTGGTCGTCCTCCCGGGCGAGGCCGATCCGGCAGCCGATGATCGGCTGCACCCCCGCCTCGACGGCCGCGAGCGCGAACTCGAGCGCGCCGAACAGGTTGCCGCTGTCGGTGACCGCCACCGCCGGCATGGCGTGGCGTTGGCACAACGCGACCAGATCGGGAATCTTGATCGCGCCCTCGAGCAGCGAATAGGCGGAATGGACGCTCAGGTGAACGAATCCGGCGTGCGGCATGGCTTAAAGATTCCACGCATGGCCCGGCCTGTCAGCAGAAGAGTTATCCACAACCCGGTGCAGCCGGTGGCCCGTTGCAACCGGTGGACAGCCGGGTAAGCTGCGCCGCTTGGGTCCGGACGGGAGAAGGCTTGGAAATGGCAGGGCGGATCACGCTGCTCGACGGCGGCATGGGCCGGGAACTGAAACGCATGGGGGCGCCGTTCCGCCAGCCGCAATGGTCGGCGCTGGCGCTCATGGAGGCGCCGGACTTCGTGAGCAAGGCGCACGCGGCTTTCATCGCCGCCGGCGCCGAGGTAGTGACGACCAACAGCTACGCCGTGGTCCCGTTCCACATCGGCCGGGACCGCTTCGCCGCGGACGGCCGGATGCTGGCGGAGCGGGCCGGCCGCCTCGCCCGCGCCGCCGCCGACGATGGCGCCGGTCGCAAGGTCCTGGTGGCGGCCTCGCTGCCGCCGCTGTTCGGGTCCTACCGGCCCGATCTGTTCGATGCGGCGCGCGCGCCGGAGCTCCTCCGGACCCTGATCGAGGGCCTCTCGCCCCACGCCGATCTCTGGCTCGCCGAGACGCTCGGCTCGATCGCCGAGGCGGCGGCGGTCAACGACGCGCTCGCCGGCGACGCGCGCCCGCTCTGGATCTCCTTCACCTTGGCCGACGAGCGCCCCGAGCCGGCCGATCCGCGCCTGCGTTCGGGCGAGCCGGTCGCCGAGGCGGTGCGCGCCGCGGCGCGGCTGGGCGCGGCGGCGGTTCTTTTCAACTGCAGTCAGCCGGAGGTCATGGCGCCCGCACTCGAGATCGCGCGTGACACGCTCGCCGCGCAGGACGGGGCGATCGAGATCGGCGCCTACGCCAACGCCTTTCAACCGAAGGACGAGAGCACCCAGGCGAACGAAGAAGTCAGCGACCTCCGCACCGACCTGGACCCGCCGGGCTACCTCGGCTTCGCGCGGGACTGGATGGCGCGCGGCGCCACCATCGTCGGCGGCTGCTGCGGCATCGGCCCGGAGCACATCGCCGCGCTCCGCGCCGCCTTTCCCTAAACGCCCGTTTCGTCCCGACGTTCTGGGCACCTCACGCGATATGGCCGTCCTCGAGCCTGAGGGTGCGGTCCATGCGCGCGGCCAGATCCAGGTTGTGGGTGGCGATGAGCACCGCCAGCCCGGCGCCGCGCACCATCTCGACCAGCAGATCGAAGACGCTCTCGGCCGTGTGCGGGTCGAGATTCCCGGTCGGCTCGTCGGCGAACAGGATCGCCGGCGCGTTGGCCAGGCCGCGGGCGATGGCGACGCGCTGCTGCTCGCCGCCGGACAGCCGCGCCGGGCGGTGCTCGACGCGCTCGGAGAGCCCGACCCGCCCGAGCAGTTCCTCGGCGCGCACCCGGGCCTCGGCCTTGGACAGGCCGGCGATCATCTGCGGCAGGATCACGTTCTCGAGCGCCGAGAACTCGGGCAGCAGGTGGTGATACTGATAGACGAAGCCGATGGCGTTGCGGCGCAGCCCCGTGCGCGCGTTGTCGTCGAGCGCCGAGGCGGCCTGGCCGCCGATCACCACTTCGCCGGCATCGGGACGCTCGAGCAGGCCGGCGATGTGCAAGAGCGTGGACTTGCCCGACCCCGACGGCCCGACCAGGGCGACCAGCTCGCCGGGCCTGACCTCGAGGCTGACCCCCTGCAACACCTCGATCGCCTTGCCGCCCTGGCGGAAGGTCTTGTCGATGGCCTCCAGGCGCAGGCCCCGGGCGGCGCCGGGTTTCGCTCGACCCGCGCGCTCACTCATAGCGCAGCGCCTCCACCGGATCGAGCCGCGCCGCCCGCCAGGACGGATAGATGGTCGCCGCGAAGGACAGCCCCAGCGCCATGGCCAGGACCGTGACCACCTCGCTCCAGTCGATGACCGCCGGGATCTGCGTCAGGAACCGGATCTCGGCGTTCCACAGATCGGTTCCGATCAAACTCTCCAAGCCATTCTGGATGCTCTGGATGTTGTCGCTGAAGACGACGCCCAGGATGAGCCCGGCGACGGTGCCGATGACGCCGACGCTGGCGCCGCTCAGGAAGAAGATACGCTGCACCATGCCCCGCGTCGCCCCCATGGTGCGCAGCACCGCGATGTCGCGGCCCTTGTCCTTCACCAACATGATCAGGCTGGAAATGATGTTGAAGGCGGCGACCAGGATGATCAGCGTCAGAATCAGGAACATGACGTTGCGCTCGACCTGGATCGCGTTGAAGAAGCTGGAGTTCGCCTGCTGCCAGTCGATGGTGCGAAAGCCCGGGCCCAGGGTATCGGCAATGGCCCGGCGCAGCGTGCCGATGCGGTCCGGGTCTTCCAGGAAGACCTCGATGCCGTTGACCCGCTCGGGCAGGCGGAAGAACAGCTGCGCGGTGGCCAGCGGCATGTAGACGAAGGTGCTGTCGTATTCGTACATGCCGACCTCGAACAGGCCGACGATGCGGTAGGTCTTCATGCGCGGTACGGTGCCCATTACCGTGGTCGTGCCCTGAGGCGAGATCAGCGTGACGCTGTCGTCGACCTTCAGGTTCAACTGCCGGGCCATGCGGCTGCCGATCAGGACCACGTCGCCGCCGCGCTCGCCCGCGCCGGGGAAGTTGTCGAGGCTGCCCGAGACCATGTTCCCGGCAATCAGCGCGCGCGCCTTCAAGTCCGCCGGCCGCACGCCGCGCACCAGGCCGAACGAGGTCGCACCGCGCGCGATTATCATGACCTGGCCCTGGACCTGGGGCGTCACCGTCCGCACCCCGGTCAAGGCGCGCAGCCGCTCCGCGACGGCGTCGAAATCGGCGATCGGCGCCTCCCTGCCGTAGACCGTGAGGTGGCCGTTGATGCCCAGGATGCGGGACAGCAGCTCCTGGCGGAAGCCGTTCATGACCGCCATGACGATGATCAGCGTCGCCACGCCGAGGGCGATGCCGAGCAGCGAGAACACCGCGATGACCGAGACGAAGCCCTCCTGGCGCCGCGCGCGCAAGTACCTGAACGCGACCAGTCGCTCGAAGGGGCTGAAGATCATGCGCGAAACCCGATGCTCACGCCGAACAAAAAACCTCACCCGGTCAGCCGGGCAAGCGCCGAGTCGAGGGACAGCTCCTCGCGCTCCGCGTCGCGCCGGCGCTTGAGCTCGACCACGCCTTTCGCCAGGCCGCGCGGGCCGATGACCAGCTGCCAGGGCAGGCCGATCAGGTCCATGTCGTTGAACTTGGCCCCGGGCCGCTCGTCGCGGTCGTCGTAGAGCACCTCGACGCCGGCGTCCCGGAGCTTGGCATAGGTCTCCTCGCAAGCCTTGGTGCAGGCCGCATCGGCGGTCTTGAGGTTGATCAGCCCGACCCGGAACGGGGCCACGGGCTCGGGCCAGACGATGCCGGCCTCGTCGTGGCTGGCCTCGATGACCGCGCCGACCAGGCGCGAGACGCCGATGCCGTAGGAGCCCATGTGCACCGCGACCGCTTCGCCCTCGGGCGTGGCCACCAACGCCTTGAGCGGATCGGAATACTTGGTCCCGAAGTAGAAGATGTGGCCGACCTCGATGCCGCGCCGGTGCACCCGCTTGTCCTCGGGCACCTGGTTCTCGAAAGCGGCCGGATCGTGCTTGTCGTCGGTGCGGGCGTAGAGCTTGGTCCAAGCCTCGACCACGGGCTCGAGATCGGACTGGTAATCGATGCCCGCGCCGAGCACGTCGAATTCGACGAAGTCCCGGTGGCAGAAGACCTCGCTCTCGCCGGTATCGGCCAGGATGATGAATTCGTGGCTCAGGTCGCCGCCGATCGGTCCGGTCTCGGCCTCCATGGGGATGGCCTGTAACCCCATGCGCGCGAAGGTCCTCAAGTAGGCCACGAACATCTTGTTGTACGATCTTTTGGCACCGGCATAATCCAGGTCGAAGGAGTAGTTATCCTTCATCAGAAACTCGCGCCCGCGCATGACCCCGAAGCGCGGCCGGACCTCGTCGCGAAACTTCCACTGGATGTGGTACAGCATCCTGGGCAGGTCGCGGTAGCTCCGGACCGCCGAGCGGAAGATCTCGGTGATCAGCTCCTCGTTGGTCGGCCCGTAGAGCATGTCGCGCCCGTGCCGGTCCTGGATGCGCAACATCTCCGGCCCGTAGGCGTCGTAGCGTCCCGATTCCTTCCACAGATCCGCCGACTGGATGGTCGGCATGAGCACTTCCTGGGCGCCGGCGCGGTCCTGCTCCTCGCGCACGATTTGCTCGATCTTCTTGAGCACGCGGAAGCCCAGCGGCAGCCAGGAGTAGATGCCGGCGCTGGCCTGGCGGATCATGCCGGCGCGCAGCATCAACCGGTGCGAGACGATCTCCGCCTCGGCCGGCGTCTCCTTCATCGTCGGCATGAAATAGCCGGAAAGGCGCATGGATTTCCTTCGGTCGCTCTACGGCCGTGCGGATCGGGGAGCGGCGCGCGGGTTCCCGATTCGAAGTCCGCAGATGTATATGGGAAGGCCACGGCCTTGTCCATTGCCGGGGGTTCGCACCGCCCTCGCACCAGTGGCCGGTCCGGGCGCCGGCCTCGGCTTATTGGCGGTCGATCTCCTGACAGCGCGCCGCCAGCTCGGCCTGGGCCTGGTCCTGGAGCGGCTGGCCGTTGAAGGTGAAGCGGCCGTCGCGGTAGGCCACCTCGCCTACTTCGGCGTCGGGGTCGTACTGCGTGGGGTCGGCGGGGATGCCGAAGCGCGCTTGCAGGTCGATCTCGATATCGATGAGGATGGTCTCCGGCAGCTCGATGCGCGGGGCGCCGCCCAGGTCGGCCGGCACCACCTCCCGCCCATAAACGTCGACGCCAGGCTCGTAGGCCACGTCCGGCGCGGGCACATGCGCGACCAGGCGCGCGCAGTCGGCCCTGGTGATGGCCACCCTGGTGATGGCCGCCCCGGTGATGGCCGCCCTGGGGGTGGGCACGGTGTCTTTTTCGTGCGCCGCCGCAGAGGCCGCCGCCAGGACCGCGGCGAGCAGGAACAGGGCCGGGGCCAGGTATGCCATGCTGCGTCGCATCATCGGATCAGGCTAGGTTCGCGGGCTTAATAAAGGCATAATGATCGGCGCCGGCCGTGGTCACCGCGATCGCCATGCGGCTGACCTTTTCCATCGCCAACGGCATGGGCATCGGCTTCATCACCGACGCCGCGGTCAAGGTCATGAGCGGCAAGGGCGGCGCGTGCCCGCCGGCGGTTTACGCGATCGCCCTGCTCTTCGTGCTCAAGTTTTCCCTGCTTTGATGCGTTATGCGGGAAATAACCTAGGCTAAACGCTTGTTACAGTAGAAATAACCCGGAAAATCACGTGACACCGTAGGGGCATTTTGCTAGAATACGTCGTCAAGAAACCATGCGAAAAAACAGGCATGGCCCGAGTTTAGGGAGGACCCGCCGGGAGGCGGTGCGAGCGGGGCGGAAAAGCCCTCTCGAAACAAAGATCTGTGAGCCGTCAAGGCGATGGCAAGTCCACTTGTTGGGCTTGCCATATTTTTGCCCGGCCGTCTTCTCTATCCAACCCGCGCGGGGGCAAATTACCGCGCCACCACGCCGATCCGCTCGGCCCCTATGGCGCCTGCATCCCCCTATGGCGCCTGCATCCAGGGTGGCTCGAGGGCGGCGATGCGCACATAAACCGGACAATCCTCGCGGTGCGCCCCGGGCAGGAAGCCGGTGCTCATCAGGAACTCGCCGGTGATTTCCCGACCCGTGAACTTGAAGGTTTTCTTGAACAGCTTCACCCAGTCGTCCTTGGGCCGCGGGTGATGGGCCTCGAGCCAGGCCGCGAAGCCGCCATGGCTGCGCCTGAGCGCCTGGATGCGGCGCGCGTTCTCGATCGCCGCATCGACCTTGAGCCGGTTGCGGATGATGCCGGCGTCGGCGAGCAAGCGCGCGCGCTCGGCCGCGCCGTAGGCGGCGACCCGGTCGACGTCGTAGTCCTCGAAGGCGACGCGGAAGCCGGCCCGCTTCTTCAGCATCAGCTCCCACGACAGACCGGCCTGGTTGATTTCCAGGATCAGGCGCTCGAACAGGACCGACTCGTCCGCGGCGGGGAAGCCGTATTCCCGGTCGTGGTAGGGCCCGTGCAGCGGGTGCCCCGGGGCGAAGTCGCAGTAGTAGTCGGTCACGATCGATCCAGCCTTATACCAACGAGCGCACGAACGGACTCTTGCACTTTTGCGGCCGGAGGTAAGGGTGATCGCGCGGCGCCGCCTATGCGGCGTCTTGCCGATGAGCGATCACGTGTGTCCGTTCATGGGCTCACTGGTATTAGGCCGGGCGAAACGAGATCCAGTCGCTCTCGATGATCAGATAGGCGATGACCCAGAGCACCGTCGAGATGGCCGTGGTGATCAGCAGCTTGCGCCCGATCATCGGCGTCTCGGGTGCGCTCGTGGCGTGGCCCGGCCCGGGCTCGTCCGGGACCCTCACGCCCCAGGGCAGGACCGCGAAGATCACCACCCACCAGATCATGACGTAGACCAGCGCGCCGGTGAACCAGTTAATCGTTTCGCTCCTTTCCGCTTTCCGGGAAATATAATGCGAACGCAAAACAATTCAGGCTCTTAATCCACATTTAAATCGGAAAACCACGAAGACACAAAGGCACTAAGGAACGACACGAAGGAAGTGTACTCTCGCTCACAGGATAAGGCGTTTAATCCCGTCCTTGATAAGCGGAACGTTAAAATTGATCAAAAAGCCAAGCCGATGTCCCGAGAGTTTCAAATATGTCAGAATCTGCGCATCAAACACCGGGAGCATTTTCTCAACCGCCTTCAATTCGACGACGACACATTCGTCGACCAACAAGTCCAGCCGCAGACCGGCATCGAGACGAAGATCGTCATAGGTCACTGGAATCGTGACCTGTCGTTGAGTCGGAAGGCCCCGACATTTCAGCTCGTGTACAAGGCACGTTTCGTAAACGGATTCCAGCAGTCCTGGTCCCAGCGACGAGTGAACCTTGAAAGCAGCGTCCACAACTTGTGTCGCAGCTAGCTCCGTTTTGGCTGGCAGCGCGCCTCTATTTGAGTTCTTCGTGTTCACTTTGTGTCTTTGTGACTTCGTGGTGAATCTTTTGTCGTGGTGAGTTCGCGTTTCCCGGTCGGTCTCACGCCTGTTCGAGCTCGATCAGGGTGCCGCAGAAGTCCTTGGGGTGGAGGAAGATCACCGGCTTGCCGTGGGCGCCCAACTTAGGTTCGCCGTCGCCGAGGACGTGCGCGCCCCCGGCCTCGAGCTGGTCGCGCGCGGCGATGATGTCGTCCACTTCGTAGCACAGGTGGTGCACGCCGCCGGCCGGGTTGCGCTCCAGGAAATTCGCGATCGGCGAACCCGCCCCGAGCGGCTCCAGCAGCTCGATCTTGGTATTGGCGAGGGTCACGAAGACCACGGTGACGCCGTGCTCCGGCAGCGCGTCGGGCGCCGAGACCCGGGCGCCGAGGGTGTCCCGATACTGGGCCACCGCCGCCGCCAGGTCGGGCACCGCGATGGCGACATGGTTGAGCCGGCCGATCATCTGTCGCTTCCCACAGCGGGCACTGTAACCATTATCAACGCTCCTTAGAAATATCTACCGCAGGCGCACCAAGTGCACGTCGGTCACCGGCTTCTTGCCGAACATGCGGTTGCAGGCCCGGCGCACGGCGATGCGCGCGGCCTCCTTGACCGCCGCGTCGTTAAGGCGATCCACTTTGGCCAGCCGGCGCAGCGCTTCCTCGACGCCCGCGGCGACCAGGGCCAGCTTGTCGGCCTCGGCCTCGCCGTCGAGCAGGCCCTGGACGGTGACCATGGGCGCGCCCTGGAACAGCCCGTCGGCGCCGATCACGAGGGTCACGGCGGCGCTGCCGTTGTAGGCCATCTTCGTGCGCGCGCGCAGGACCGGGCTGTCGAGCCGCAAGAGCCGGTTGCCGTCGAGTGCGAGGCGCCCGGTCGGCACGTGATCGACGATCCCGGCCGGCTCCGGCGCCAGGCGCATGAGCGTACCGTTCTCGCCGACGATCTGGTGCGGCACCTGACAGTCGCGCGCCAGGCGGGCGTGCGCGGCCAGATGGCGGGCCTCGCCGTGGACCGGGACCGCGATGCGCGGGCGCACCCAGTGGTACATCTGGCTCAGTTCGTTGCGCGCCGGATGCCCGGAGACGTGCACGAACCGGGTGTCGCTGGTGATCACCTCGACACCCAGGCGCGCCAGCTGGTTATGGAGCTTGAAAATCGCCGTCTCGTTGCCCGGAATGACGCGGCTGGAGAAGATCACCGCATCGCCCGGCTCCAGCGCGACGTTCGGGTTCTCCTCGTTGGCGATGCGCCACAGCGCCGCGCGCGGCTCGCCCTGGCTGCCGGTGCACAGCACCAGGACCTCGTCGCGCGGCAGGAAGCCGACGTGCTCCTCGGACACCAGCGGCGGAAAGTCCCGCAGGTAGCCGCTGTCGCGGGCCGCCTGGTAGACCCGCGCCATGGAGCGGCCGACGAGCGCGACCCGGCGGCCATGCGCCGCGGCGACCTTGCCGATCGTGTCCAGGCGCGCCACGTTGGAGGCGAAGCAGGCGACCAGCACCCGGTTCTCGAGGCCGCCGACGAGTTCCATGAGCACCGCGCGCACCTCGGCCTCGGAGCCCGATTCGCCGTCGACCAGCGCGTTGGTGGAATCGCACACCATGGCGAGCACGCCCTCGTCGGCGAGCGCGCGCAAGGCCCGCTCGTCGTAGGCGTCGCCGACCAGGGGATCGGGATCCAGCTTCCAGTCGCCGGTGTGCAGGACCGTGCCGGCCGCGGTCCGGATCACCAGCGCGTTGGGCTCGGGGATGGAATGGGTGAGCGTGATCAGCTCGACCTCGAAGGGACCGACGGTGAAGCGGCCGGAGAGCGGCACCTCGATGATCTCCACCTCCTCGGCCAGGCCGGCCTCGACCAGCTTCGGATAGACCATCGCGGCGGTGAAGGCGGTGGCGTAGACCGGGCAGCGCAGACGCCGCCAAAGGTGGCCCACGGCGCCGATGTGGTCCTCGTGGGCGTGGGTAAGCACCAGCCCGACCAAATCCTCGCGCCGTTCCTCGATGAAGCTGGGGTCGGGCATGAGCACGTCCACGCCCGGCGGGCCGCCGTCGGAAAAGATGACCCCGAGATCGACCATGAGCCAGCGCCCGGCGTGGCCGTAGAGGTTCAGGTTCATGCCGATCTCGCCGGTCCCGCCGAGCGGCAGGAAGTAGAGCTCGTCGGCGCCCGGCGTCCCGGTCATGGGCCGCCCGCTCGTGGGCTCGGCGGTCACGCGCTTGCCGGTCAACTGGGCGCCTTGCGGTTGGCGCGATAGACGGCGAGCAGGCCGCGCAGGGTGAGTTCCAGGTCGACTACCTCGATGCACTCGGTCGCGCGCGCGAACAACGGCGCCAGGCCGCCGGTCGCCACCACTTTGAGGGCCCGGCCGTCCTCGGCCTTGATGCGCGCCACCAGCCCCTCGATCAAGCCGACGTAGCCCCAGTAGGCGCCCGACTCCATGGCCGGCACCGTGGCCTGCCCGATGACCTGTTGCGGCGGCTCCTTGATCGTGATGCGCGGCAGCTTGGCCGCCGCCCGGTCGAGCGCCTCGAGCGACAGGTTGATGCCGGGCGCGATCACACTGCCCTCGTATCCGCCGTCCTCGCCGATCACGTCGAAGGTAGTCGCGGTGCCGAAGTCGATGACAATCAAGGGGCCGCCGTAGCTCGCGTGCGCCGCGACCGCATTGACCAGACGGTCTTCTCCGACTTGGTCGGGGCGTGCGATCCGGACCTCGATGCCGACGTCCGTGCCGGGCGCGCCGACGACCAGCGGCTCGACCTTGAAGTAGCGTGTGCACAGGGTGGTGAGCGCATACATGGTCGCCGGCACCACGTTGGCGATGACGGCGCCGCCGATGTCGTCGGGCGTCAGGCCCTCGAGCGCCATCAGTTGCGTGAGCCAGACGGCGTATTCATCCGCCGTCCGCTTGGCCTCCGTGGAGGCGCGCCAGGAGCCGCGCAGCGTATCGGTCCGGTCGTAGACCGCGAACACGATGTTGGTGTTGCCGGAGTCGATCGCGAGCAGCATCGCCCCCTCCCGCTTTCCCGTCTCACGCGCTGAAATAGACGTCGCCGGCGCTGATCAGCCGCGTCTCGCCGCCGGCCAGTTCCAGGACCAGCGCGCCGCGCTCGTCCAGGTCCTTGAAGGTTCCCTTGAGGGTCTCTCTCGGCAAGCGGACCTCGATCTCCTCGCCCAGCCCGTGCGCGTGGTTGAGCCAGGCCCGGCGGATCGGCTGGAAGCCGTCGTCCAGCCAGCGGTTGGCCCAGGTTTGGAAATACCGGCTGAAGGCCTCCAACAGCTCGACCTCGCTGAGGTCCGGCGGCGCGCCTTCGAAGCACAGGCTGGTCGCGGGAAAGGTGCTGTCTTCGGGAAAGTGCCGCACGTTGGCGCCGACCCCCAGGATCAGGCAGTCCAGCGTCCCGTCCGCGTGGCTCCGCGATTCCAGGAGAATCCCGGCCCCCTTGCGGCCGTTCAGCAGCACGTCGTTGGGCCACTTGTAGGTGACCTCGATCAACGGCGGGGCGACGCTGCCGAAGGCCTCGCCCGTCGCCAACCCGGCGACGAAGCCGAGTTGCGCCGCCTCGCCCGGGCCGCACTCGGGCCTGAGGACCAGCGACAGGTAGAGGTTGCCCCGGGGGCTAGCCCAGGGACGTCCCTGGCGTCCGCGCGCCTTGGTCTGCTCGCGCGCCCAGACCAGGGTGCCGTCCTCGGCGCCCTCTTCGGCCAGGCGCAGCGCCTCGTCGTTGGTGCTGGTCACCGTATCGAGTGCGATCAGGCGATAGGCCGGGGGCAGATTGGGGCGGGCCCCCCCCGCCTCGGGCTCGGTCATCCGGCGAACAGCGCCGAGACCGCGGCCGCGGCGCCGCTCATCAACGGACCGGGAACGACGAAGAACAGCAGGATGAGAAGGCTGGTCCCGGTCAGGATCACCGTCATCTCGCGCCCGATCGGCCGGTCGAAAGCCTCCGCCGGCTCGTCGAAGTACATGAGCTTGACGATGCGCAGGTAATAGAACGCGCCCACCACGCTCGACAGCACGCCGATCACGGCGAGCGTGTAAAGCCCCGACTCGATGGCGGCGAGGAACACGTACAGCTTGCCGAAGAAGCCGGCGAGCGGCGGGATCCCGGCCATCGAGAACATGAAGATGCCGAGCGCCAGCGCCATCATCGGATTGCTCTTGGACAGGCCCTTCAGATCGTCGATGTCCTCGACCATGATCTGCTTCCGGCGCATGCACAGGATGCAGCCCCAGGTGCCCAGGTTCATGATCACGTAGATCGCCATGTAGATGACCAGCCCGCGCACGCCCTCCTCGGTACCCGCCGCAAGACCCACCAGCGCGTAGCCGACGTGGCCGATGGAGCTGTAGGCCATCAGGCGCTTGATGTTGGTCTGGTAGATGGCGGCGAAGGCGCCCAGGATCATCGAGGCGATCGAGATGAAGATCACGATCTGCTGCCATTGGGCCACGAACTCGCCGAAGGGCCCCGTCATGACCCGGCACAGAAGCGCGATCGCGGCGATTTTCGGGGCCGTGGCGAAAAAGGCGGTGATCGGCGTCGGCGCGCCCTCGTAAACGTCCGGCGTCCACATGTGGAACGGCACCGCGGAGATCTTGAAGGCGAGCCCGGCGAGCAGGAACACCAGGCCGATGATCACGCCGAGCGGCGGCCCATGACCGGCCGCGGCGGATTCGGCGAACACGTCGGCCAGCGTCTCGAAGCTCGTGGTCCCGGTGAAGCCGTAGATCAACGAGGCGCCGTAGAGCAGCATGCCCGAGGACAGCGCGCCGAGCACGAAGTACTTCAGCCCGGCCTCCGTGGAGCGCAGGCTGTCGCGCCGGATGGCGGCGATGACGTAGAGCGACAGGCTCTGCAGCTCGAGGCCCAGATATAGCGAAATCAGGTCGTTCGCCGAGATCATCATGAGCATGCCGAGGGTCGCGAAGAGCATGAGGATCGGGTACTCGAAGCGCACCACGCCCTCCTGCTCGAAGTAGCGCAGCGACATCACCATGGCGGTCGCCGATCCGACCAGGACCAGCACCTTCATGAAGTCGCCGTAGCCGTCGGACACGAACAGGCCGCCGAAGGCGGTGCCCTCGCCGCGCGGCCCGAGTGCGATGAGCCCGATGAGCACGACCAGGGTGACGACCGACAGGAGCAGGACCGTGGGCGTCGCCTTATCGCCCCGGAACGCGCCGAACATGAGAAGCGCCATGGCCAGGCAGGCGAGCAGTAGCTCCGGCAGCGCGGTAACCAGATCGAGCGGAATCATCGCGTCGCCCTCCCCCTCACCGCGCCGGCCCGAGCGCCGCCAGCGAGGCCGGGTCGGAGGCGGCGAGCGCGGCCTGATAGTTCTCGATCAGGTTGTCGACCGAGGCCGACATGACGTCGAGGACCGGCATGGGATAGACGCCCATCCAGAACACCAGAAAGACCAGCGGCGCGAAGACCAGGACCTCGCGCCGGTTCAGGTCCAGGATCCCCAACAGGTTCTCCTTGGTGAGCACGCCGAAGATGACCCGGCGGTAGAGGTAGAGCATGTAGGCCGCGCCCAGCACCATGCCGCTGGCCGCCAGGAGCGCCACCCAGGTGTTGACCTGGAAGATGCCGACGAGCACCAGTAACTCGCCGACGAAGCCGCTCGTGCCCGGCAGCCCGACCGAGGCCAGCATGAAAATCATGAAGACCAGCGAATAGGCCGGCATGCGCTCGACCAGGCCTTCGTAAGTGACGATCAGGCGCGAGTGCACGCGGTCGTAGACCACGCCGACGATCAGGAACAGGGCGGCCGAGACGATGCCGTGGGAGAGCATCTGGAACAGCGCGCCCTCCATACCCTGCTGGGTCACGGTGAAGGCGCCGAGCGTCACGAAGCCCATGTGCGCGACCGAGGAATAGGCGATCAGCTTCTTCATGTCCTCCTGGGCCAGCGCGACCAGCGAGGTGTAGATGATCGCCACGATCGAGAGCGTGAAGATGAACGGCGTGAAGAAATCCGAGGCCGCGGGCAGCATGGGCAGCGAAAAACGGAAGAAGCCGTAGCCGCCCATCTTCAACAAGACCGCCGCCAGCACGACCGAGCCCGCCGTCGGCGCCTCGACGTGGGCGTCGGGCAACCAGGTGTGCACCGGCCACATGGGGATCTTCACCGCGAAGGAGGCGAAGAGCGCCAGCCACAGCCAGAGCTGCATGTCGCGCGGGAAGTCGTAGGCGAGCATGGTCGGGATGTCGGTGGTGCCGACTTCCACGTACATGGCCAGGAGCGCGAGCAGCAAGAGCACCGAGCCGGCGAGCGTGAACAGGAAGAACTTGAAGGCCGCATAAACGCGCCGCGGGCCACCCCAGATCCCGATGATCAGGAACATGGGGATCAGCACGCCCTCGTAGAACATGTAGAAGACCACGAAGTCGAGGGCGCAGAACATGCCCACCATGAGGGTCTCGAGCATCAGGAAGGCGATCATGTACTCCTTGACCCGGCTCTGGATCGCGGTCCAGCTCGAAATGATGCAAAGCGGGGTCAGCAAGGTCGACAGTAGGACGAAGAGGACCGAAATGCCGTCGACGCCCATGTGGTACGAGATATTGAAGGCCGGCAGCCAGTCGGCCTTTTCGACGAACTGGAACTCGGCCGTGCCGCGCTCGAAGTCGAACCACAGGAACAGCGACAGCACGAAAGTGATGAGCGAGGTCCAGAGCGCGACGTAGCGGGCGTTGCGCGCGACCACATCGGGCTCGCCGCGGATGCCCAGGACGAAGGCCGCGCCGACGAGCGGCAGGAAAGTCACCAGGGACAGGACCGGCCAATCGCTCATTTCCGCCTCATCCCAGCTGACCCACGACATACCAGGTGACCAGCCCGGCCACTCCGATCAACATCGCGAAGGCGTAGTGGTACAGGTAGCCGGTCTGCAGCCGGCTGGCGCGCCGCGCCAGGTTCAAAGCCGCCGCCGCCACGCCGTCCGGGCCGACCCCGTCGATGACCAATCCGTCGCCCGATTTCCACAGGCTGCGGCCCAGGTAGTGGGCCGGGCGCACGAAGGCCCAGTCGTAGAGTTCGTCGAAGTACCACTTGTTGAGCAGGAACAGGTACACGGGCCGGAAGCGCTGGGCGAGCCGGGCCGGCAACTCGGGGCGCCGGATGTACATGAGCCAGGCGATCGCGATGCCGCCGACGGCCATGACCAGCGGCAGGATCTTGACCCAGAGCGGGACGCCGTGCGCCGCTCCGATGGAATCGTTGCCCTCCAAGACCAGCACCGAGGCGCGCCAGAACTCGACCCTGCCCTCGCCGACGAAGGCCTGGAAGCCGAAGTAGCCCGCGACCGTCGCGCCCACGGCGAGCGCGATCAGCGGCAGGATCATGACCCTGGGTGATTCGTGGACGTGGCTCATGACCTCCGGCGCGGCGCGCGGGCGCCCGTGGAAGGTCATGAACAGCAAGCGCCAGGAATAGAACGCGGTCATGAAGGCCGCCGCGATGCCGAGCCAGAAGGCGACGGCGCCGTGGCTCGACTGGGCGGCGTAGGCGGCTTCGAGGATCATGTCCTTGGAGAAGAAGCCGGCGAAGGGCGGGATCCCGGCCAGCGCCAGGGAGCCGATCCACATGACCGCGTAGGTGACCGGCACCAGGCGCCAGATGCCGCCCATCTTGCGCATGTCCTGCTCGTCCGACATGGCGTGAATCACCGAACCCGCGGCTAGGAACAGCAGCGCCTTGAAGAAGGCGTGGGTCATCAGATGGAAGATCGCCGCGCCATAGGCCGAGACCCCGGCGGCGAAGAACATGTAGCCGAGCTGGGAGCAGGTCGAATAGGCGATGACCCGCTTGATGTCGGTCTGCACCAGGCCCACGGTGGCGGCAAAGAAGGCGGTGATCGCGCCCACGTAGGTGACCAGTTGCAGCGCCACCGGGGCGTACTCGAACATGGGCGACAGGCGCACCACCATGAACACGCCGGCGGTCACCATGGTTGCGGCGTGGATCAGCGCCGAGACCGGGGTCGGGCCCTCCATGGCGTCGGGCAGCCAGGTGTGGAGGACGATCTGCGCCGATTTGCCCATGGCCCCGATGAACAAGAGGATGCAGATGATGGTCAGCGCGTGACCCTCGATGCCGATGAAGGTGAAGCGCGCCTCGGCCATGCCCGGCACGGCGGCGAACACCTGGTCGAAGCCGACCGTGCCAAACAGCACGAAGGTGCCGAAAATCCCCAGCGCGAAGCCGGTGTCGCCCACGCGGTTTACCAGGAAGGCCTTGATCGCCGCGGCGTTGGCGGCCGGCCGCTGGTACCAGAAGC
>JACZWN010000038.1 GCA_022572105.1 Pseudomonadota bacterium
CACGCGCGCGCAGCTGCGCGTCACCGTCGCACTGGCGTTCGGCGCCGCGCTCGCCTTCGCCGTCACCATCGCGCTCGCCCAGCAGGCCTCGTACATCTACGGCGAGGTGCAGACGATCGCGCTGGCGCGTTGGGTCAGCCTGCTCGCCTGCGCCGCGCTGTTGCTGATCCGGCGGGAGGTGCCGCGCGTGCCGGCGCGCTGGTGGCCCTGGATCACGCTTCAGGGGCTGCTCGACGGCGGCGCCTATGTCGCGCTCCTGGCCGGCAGCCAGGGCCCGGGCGCGGAAATCGCGGTCGTGGTCGGCTCCGGCTTCGGCGTGGTCACCGTGCTGCTCGCCCGGGTCATCCTGCGCGAGGCCATGACGCGCGCGCAGTGGGTCGGCATCGCCCTGATCGCGGCCGGCGTCGCGGTGCTTTCGGCCGGAAACTATTAAGCGCTGCTAAGCGCTGCGGACGGCCGGCGCCCGCGCCTCGGGCGCGGCGAACGGCCGGTCGTGGTCGAGGGAGGGGATCATCCGGCGCGCCTTGGCGACCTCGGCCGGGTCGATCTCGGCGGTGACGAAGCCGGGGTCCGCGCCGCCGTCGGCCAGCACCCGGCCCCAGGGGTCGACGATCAGCGAATGGCCGTAGGTCGCCCGCCCGCCGCCGTGGTCGCCGCATTGGCAGGGCGCGATGACGTAGCAGCCGGTCTCGATCGCGCGCGCGCGCAGCAGCAGGTGCCAGTGCGCCGCGCCGGTGGTCTTGGTGAAGGCGGCGGGCACGGTCAGCACCTCGGCACCGGCCTGGGCGAGCACCCGGTACAGCTGCGGAAAGCGCAGGTCGTAGCAAATGCTCAAGCCCAGCGTGGCCCAGGGCAGCGGCGCCAGGATAGCGCGCCCGCCGGGCTCGATGAGCGCCGATTCCCGGTAGCTCTCGCCGCTCGCTAGGTCGACGTCGAAGAGAAAGATCTTGTCGTAGCGCGCGGCGATGGCGCCGTCGGGGGCCAACAGGTAGGAGCGGTTGAAGATCCGCTCCGGCCCCGCGGTGATCGCCAGCGAGCCCAAGAGCAGCCAGGCGCCGAGCTCCTCGGCGAGCGCCTGGAAATGGGCCAGCGCCGGGTGCGCCGGCTCGGCCCGGGGCCCGACGATGACCGCGTCCGCCGCCGCCTTGTAGCAGGAGAAATACTCGGGCAGGCAAATCAGCTCCGCGCCCGCGCCGCGCGCCGCGCGCACCAACTCGGTCGCCGCCGCGATGCTCGCGTCCATGTCTGCCACGGCCTCGTTCTGGATGCAGGCGGCGGTGAAGGGTCCGGTCATGGGCTCCTCTGGATCGTGCTCATGGGGTCGTAGATTGACAGATTAGCGCATTTCCCGCCGGAACGGGAAAGGCTCTAAAGCGCCACGCCGAGCGCCGCGGCCAGGTCCGGAAAAGCCGTCGACGATGATGTCGTGCTCGGGGTTGGGCTCGGGATCGGCCCGGGCCCGTCGAACCGGCTGGCGTGGCCGCGCACCCCTCACCCATTCACGTCGACGACCGTGCGGCCGCGGATCTGGCCCTTGAGGATCTTGCCGCCCAGGTCGAGCAGCTCGGCCAAGCCGGCCTCCGAGGTCATGGCGTCGAGCTGGTCCATGGGCAGATCGGCGGCGAGACGGGCCCAGGCGGCGCGGCGGCGCGGGCGCGGGCAGGTCGCCGAATCGATGCCCAGCAGGTTGACCCCGCGCAGCAGGAACGGCAGCACCGTGGTCTCGAGCGCGGTGCCGCCGGCCAGGCCGACCGCGGCGACCGAGCCGTGCAGCCTGGTCTGGGCCAGGACGCGGGCCAGCGTGGTGCCGCCGACCGCATCGATGCAGCCCGCCCAGCGCTCGGATTCGAGCGGCCGCTTGTTGGGCTCGCTCAGCTCCTCGCGCGCGATGATGGTCTCGGCGCCGAGCGAGTTCAGGTAGTCGTGGGTCTCGGCGCGGCCGGTGGAGGCGGCGACCCGGTGGCCGAGGGCGGCGAGCACCGAGGTCGCCACCGAGCCGACGCCGCCGGCGGCGCCGGTCACCAATATCTCACCTTTATCCGGCGTCACGCCGTGGTCCTCGAGCGCCATCACCGCCAGCATGGCGGTGAAGCCGGCGGTCCCCAGCGCCATGGCGCGCCGCGTGGTCAGGCCCTCGGGCAGCGGCACCAGCCAGTCGCCCTTGACCCGCGCCTTCTGGGCGTGGCCGCCCCAGGTCGACTCGCCGACCCGCCAGCCGGTCAGGATCACCCGGTCGCCGGGCGCGTAGTCGGGGTGGTCGCTGGCCTCGACGGTGCCGGCGAAGTCGATGCCGGGGACGTGGGGGTAGGCGCGCACCAGGCGGCCGATGCCGTTCAGGACCATGCCGTCCTTGTAGTTGAGCGTGGTGTACTCGACCGCCACGGTCACGCCGCCCGCGCCCGCGAAGCCCGGCAGGCGCGAGTCCTCCAGCTCCTGGAGCGCGGCCTCGACCTTGCCGTCGGTCTCCTCCAGCACGATCGCCTTGAACATGGATGCTCCTCCTCGTCTTGGCAGGCCAAACCGCGGGCGGGCGCCCGGTGCGCCCCGGTGCGCCAGTGCTTATCAGGGCCGCGCCGCGCGGGCAATCGCCACTTCAGCACGTGCGGATAGATTTTTTAGTTCCTAATTCTCCTAATGGATATTGCAATAGCGACCACCCCGGTGCATATTTCATGGCGTGGCAAGAAGCCCGGACGCCCGCCGGGCGTCTCCTCCCTGGACTGGGCCGCGCGTTACGCGCGGCCCCATTTTTGCTCCGCCGCCCATGGCCTCGTCCGCGGGCCGGGGCCTCATATCAAGGATCAGGCTTCGCCCTCGGGCGGCGCCGCGTCCGGGAGCGAAGCGTCGCCGGGGCCGAGGGGACGCTGCAGGATCACGCTGTCGACCCAGCGCCCGAACTTGAAGCCGACCGAGCGCAGGCACCCGGCCCGGGTGAAGCCCAGGGATTCGTGGAACTTGATCGAGGGCAGATGGCCGCTGTCGCCGATGACCGCGATCATCTGCCGGAAGCCGAGCGCGGTGCAGCGGCGGATCAGCTCCTCGAGCAGGGCCCGCCCGATGCCCCGGCCCTCGAGGCCCGGCGCCACGTAGAGCGAGTTCTCCACGCTGTAGCGGTAGGCCGGGCGCGGCCGGTAGGGGCCGGCATAGGCGTAGCCTTGGAGCGCGGGTACGGCCCCGGGCCCGGCCACCTGTGCCTCGGCGGCGAGGTACGGCAGGCCGCGCGCCAGCGTCGCCTCGAAGCGGCGGGTGACTTCCCCGAGGTCCGGCGGCGTCTCCTCGAAGGAGGCCAGCCCGTGGAGCACGTGATGGGCGTAGATCTCGCGGATGCCCGCCAGATCGCCCCGGCGCGCGTCACGGACCCGGACCGGGGGCCCCGCGCCGGCGCGCGCCATCAAATCCGGATCTCAGCCGGGTCGAGCCCGCCGAGCGCGGCGATCACGGTGCCCATGTCGCGCGCCAACCCGGGCAGGCCGGCGCCGCGCCGGATCTCCGACTCGTCCATGTAGAGGCAGCGGTTGACCTCGATCTGCAGGCTGTGGACGTTGTCCTCGGGCCGGCCATAGTGGCGCGTGACGAAGCCGCCGGAATAGGGCGCGTTGCGCGCCACGTGGTAACCCAGGCCTTGAAGCGCGCGCGCGACCGAGTCCACCACCACGGGAGCGCAAGAGGTGCCGTGGCAATCGCCGAGCACGAAATCGACGCGCTCGTGTCCGGCGTCCCGGTCCATCGGTCCACCGACCGAGGGCATGGAATGGCAGTCGACCAGGACGCAGCATCCGAAGCCGGCCTTGGTCCGCTCGACCAGCTCGCCGAGCGCCTTGTGGTACGGCCAGTAGTAGCGGCGGATGCGGCCCAGCGCCTCGGCGAAAGCCAGCTTGCCGCGGTAGATGTCGGCGCCGTTGGCGACCACGCGCGCGATCGTGCCGAGGCCGGCGGCGACCCGCGGCGAACGCGTGTTGGCATAGGCCGGCAGCTCGTCCTCGAACATCGTCGGGTCGAGCTCGAAGGGCTCGCGGTTGGCATCGACGAAGGCGCGCGGGAACAGCGCCCGGATGAGCGGCGCGCCGAGCCGCGGCGCGGCCTCGAAGATCTCGTCGACGAAGCTGTCCTCCGAGCGCCTGAGCGAAAGCGGGTCCAGGCGCGAGGCGGCGAGGAATTCGCGCGGGTAGTGGCTGCCGCTGTGCGGCGAGGCGAAGACCAGCGGCAGGGTCTGGCGCTTGGGGACGACGACCTCGTGCGACGCGGCCTCGGCGTCGAACGGGGTCTCGGCGCCCATGAGGGGTACGGCGTCCATGAGGGGCACGGCGTCCATGGCACCAAGGTGTTTAAAAGAAAGCGGCGCGCCTGTCATTGTTCTTTCGCCGCCGCGCGGCGGATTCGAGGTCCCGGCGCGGTCGTCCGGCCGCCCGCCGGCCCCGCCGGAGCCGAGAAAGGCCCAATTCGGCCGGGATTTTGGCACACGTTAATCACTATTTTAGAGAACGCTCCTTAGGGTATAGTCCCTTGGCGCGCCGCCCCGCTTGGCGGGACGCCTGGGGCGGAAAGCTCGGGGACGACGACGGCACCATGGCACATATTCTGCTCGCTGAAGACGACGACAGCATGCGCGAGTTCCTGGCCAAGGCCTTGCGCCGGGCCGGCTACCAGGTGGTGCCCGTGGGCGACGGGCTGGACGCGCTGGCGCAGCTCTCGGAGGTTCCCTTCGACCTGTTGCTCGCCGACGTGGTCATGCCGGGCCTGGACGGCATCGAACTGGCGCGCCGCGCGACCAAGAAGCAGCCCGGCATCAAGGTCATGTTCATCACCGGTTTCGCCGCCGTGGCGCTGCGCGCGCGCGAGCAGAGCCCCAAGGACGCGCGCGTGCTGTCCAAGCCGTTCCACCTGCGCGACCTGGTCGACCAGGTCGACGTCATGCTCCGGGCCTCCTGAGGCCGGGACCCCCCCCCTTAAAGCCAGGACCGATCGAAGCGCGCGGCGCCCAGGCTTGAAAAAGCCCGGCGATGGTGCTACGTCGCCTGAAATCAGCGGAAGGCCGGCGGCGCGGGGCTGACGGCCCGGCCTACGCGTTCACGGCCTACGCATCCAAGGGCGCATAGCTCAGCGGGAGAGCGCCTCGTTGACATCGAGGAGGTCCCTGGTTCAATCCCAGGTGTGCCCACCATTTCATACCAAAGATTCGGACGGGTCGGCGGCGCCGGTCCGCAATTTTTTGACGCCGCGCCGGATCGGCGCGTGCGGGCCCGGCGCCATCGCGGAGCGGCGCCATGGAGTTGGCGGAGGCGGTCCCATCGGCTTCGTTCGTCCACCCCCAATCGATACCGGAAGCGCTTTGCATTCGGGCCCGCAATGGGGAACACTCGGGCCATATGCGAGCCGGGGAGGCCTGCCATGAGCGACCCTGAAGTCTATGAAGTCTATGCGATCCACTATTGCACGCGCGGCAACCGGCCCAAATCCGAGACCTTCCTGTCCCCGGTCCTGAGCGCCGACGTTCACGAGGTCGCGCAGGACATCACCTACTACGTTTGGCTGATCACCAACGAGAACCGGACGATCCTGGTCGACACCGGCTTCGACCGCGACGAGCTGGAGCGGCGCAAGGCGCTGATGGGCGGCGGCTGGCAGCCCGATTACCGGCGCTCCCCGGCCGAGGGCGTGGCCATGCTGGGCTTCGATCCCAAGCGCATCGAGGACGTGATCGTCACCCACCTGCACTACGACCACGCCGGCACCACCCATGACTTCCCCGAGGCCACCTTCCACCTGCAAGAGCTCGAGATGTCCTACGCCACGGGGCCCCACATGTGCCACGGGCAGTTGCGCTTCCCCTACACGGTCGATTTCGTCGTCGACATGGTGCGCCACCTGTCCCGCGGGCGGGTCCGCTTCGTCTCGGGCGATGCCGAGTTCGCGCCGGGCATCAGCCTGCACTTGGTCAGCGGCCACACCATGGGCATGCAATCGGTGCGCGTGCTGACCGAGCGCGGCTGGATCGTGCTGGCGAGCGACGCCAGCCACTTCTACGACAACATCGAGGCCATGGCGCCGTTTCCCATCGTCTTCAACGTCGGCGACATGCTGGACAGCTTCCAAAAGCTGCGCCGCCTGGCGGACTCGCCCGAGCACATCATTCCGGGGCACGATCCCCTGGTGCTGGCGCGCTACCCGGCGCCCTCGGCCGCGCTCGACGGCGCGGTCGTTCGCCTCGACGTGGCGCCCACGGCGTAATTGGCGTGTTAGTGTCCCGATTCTGAAGTTTAATTAATCAAACTTCAGAATTTGAGGGACACTAACTCTTTGAATCTAATGTGATTCAGCCTCCAAGGTTCGTCACATCAAATGTGACGAACCTTGGAACCATCGCAACTAGTGGCGCACCGGCGGCACGTCGGGATGAATTCCTTCGATTCGGGCCGAGCCAGCTCAAATCGTTGGCTTTCATACAAGCCGGCGCGATCTTCCCTTTTCGCCGCGCCGCGCGCGCCTTACATAGGGGCTGGGACGACCGCCGCCGAGGGACCAGGATGGCGCCGGTGGCCCGCGCCGGAAATGATAACGCTGCAATATCAACGCTTAAGAAGAGGATTCATGGGGGAAATGCGGTATGAGGCGCCGGAAACGCTGGACGCGGCGGTGGCCTTGCTCGCCGGCGCGGACGGCGAGACGCGGTTGCTGGCCGGCGGCACCGACCTCCTGGTGCAGCTGCGCGCCGAGATGATCGAGCCCGCTCTGGTGGTCGACGTGAAACGAATCCCGGAGCTGTGCGCGATTGCGGCCGAGGACGGCGGCTTCCGCATCGGCGCCGCGGTCACCGGCGCCGAGCTGGGCGAGCACGCAGCGCTCAAGGCGGCCTGGCCCGGCGTGGTCGAGGCGGCGGAGCTGATCGGCTCGACCCAGATCCAGGGCCGCGCCACCCTGGGCGGCAATCTGTGCAACGCCTCGCCGGCGGCCGACAGCGTGCCCGCCCTGATCGCCGCCGGCGCGACGGCCAGCATCGCGGGTCCACACGGGCGGCGCCAGGCGCCGGTCGAGGAGATCGTCACCGGCCCCGGCGAGACCTCGCTGGCCAAGGGCGAGATCGTGGTCTCCTTCCTCCTGCCGGCGCGCCCGCCCCATTCGAGCGACGCCTACCTGCGCTTCATTCCGCGTACCGAGATGGACATCGCCGTGGTCGGCGTCGGGATCAGTCTCACGCTCGACGAGAGCGGCACCTGCGGCGCGGCGCGGGTCGTGCTCGGGGCCGTCGCCGAACGCGTCCTCCTGGTGCCCGAAGCGGCCGAGGCGCTGATCGGCACCGCGGTCGACGAGGCCGCGCTGGCGCGCTTGGGCGAAGCCGCGAGCGCCGCCTGCCGGCCGATCGACGACAAGCGCGGTACCAAGGAATACCGCATCAAAGTCGCCGCCGTGCTGGCGCGGCGCGCGGCCCAGATCGCACTGGAACGGGCGAGGCGGAACTGATGGCGAAGGTCCACGTAGCGACCACCATCAACGGCGACGCCGTCGAGTTCCTGTGCGAGGCGGACGAGACCCTGCTCGACGTGCTGCGCGACGAGCTGCATCTGACCGGCAGCAAGGAGGGCTGCGGCTCGGGCGACTGCGGGGCGTGCAGCGTCATGCTCGACGGCCGCTTGGTCTGCGCCTGCCTGGTGCTCGGCGCCGAGCTCGGAGGCCGCGCGGTCGAGACCATCGAGAACATGGCCGACGGCGAGGTCCTGCATCCGCTGCAGCGGAAGTTCCTGGAGCACGCGGCCTTGCAGTGCGGCGTCTGCACGCCGGGCATCCTGGTCGCGGCCAAGGCCCTCCTGGACAAGAATCCCGAGCCCAGCGAAACCGAGGTGCGCTACTGGCTGGCCGGCAACCTGTGCCGCTGTACCGGCTACGACAAGATCGTCCGCGCCGTGCTCGACGCGGCCGGCGAAATGAGGGGGGAGCTGACCCATGCCGAATGACGTGAAGACCGGCAGCCTGGCGCCGGACAAGAAGTTGAAGTGGGTCGGCACGCGCCCGCTCCGGCCCGACGGCGTGGACAAGGTGACCGGACGCGCCAAGTTCGGCGCCGACTTCTCCCTGCCGGGCATGTTGATCGGCAAGGTCTTGCGCAGCCCGCACCCGCACGCCCGCATCAAGTCGATCGACACCTCGAAGGCCGAGGTCCTGCCCGGCGTCAAGGCGGTGGTCACCCGCGACGACTTCCACGACATGGAATCGGAGTTCGTGCCGGCCGGCGAGATGCTGGTCAACTACCGCGACATGGTGCGCAACGTCATGGCGCGCGAAAAAGTGCTCTATGACGGCCACGCGGTCGCGGCGGTGGCGGCGACCAGCAACGCCGTCGCCAAGCGGGCGCTCAAGCTGATCGAGGTCGACTACGAGCCCCTGCCTCACGTCATCGACGTGCTCGAGGCGATGGAGCCGGACGCGCCGCTCCTGCACGAGGACATGATCACGGCGGGCGTCGAGCCGGCGCCGGACAAACCCTCGAACGTGGCCAAGGTCGTCGAGTTTGCGATCGGCGACGTGGAGGCCGGCTTCGCCCAGGCCGAGGTGATCGTCGAGCGCACGTTCCAAACCAAGCCCGTGCACCAGGCCTACATCGAGCCCCACGCCTGCGTCGCCAGCGTCTCCGAGGACGGCCAGGCGGAGCTGTGGTGCACGACCCAGGGGCATTACGTGGTGCGCGGCCACTGCGCCCGGCTGCTCGGCATGGACGTCTCCAAGATCCGCGTGACCGCCTCCGAGATCGGCGGCGGTTTCGGCGGCAAGACGGTGGTCTATCTGGAGCCGCTGGCGCTCGCGCTCTCGGCCAAGGCCTGCCGGCCGGTCAAGATGGTGATGAGCCGCGACGAGGTGTTCCGCGCCTCCGGCCCGACCTCGGGCGCCCATATGCGGATCAAGGTGGGCGCCACCAAGGACGGCCGGATCACCGCCGCCGAGGCGGATCTGAAATACCAGGCCGGCGCCTTCCAGGGCTCGCCGGTGCAGCCCGGCGCCATGTGCGCCTTTGCGCCCTACGACTTGGAGAACGTCAAGGTCGTCGGTTACGACGTGGTGACCAACCGGCCGAAGGTGGCGGCCTACCGCGCGCCGGGGGCGCCCATTTCCGAGTACGCGGTCGAATGCGTGATCGACGAGCTGGCCAGGAAGCTGGGGCTCGACCCGATCGATTTTCGGCTCGCCAACGCGGCCAAGGAGGGCACCCGCGCCGCCTATGGCCCCAAGTTTGGGCCGATCGGGCTCGTCGAGACGCTTCAAGAAGCCAAGGCGCACCCGCACTACACGGCGCCGCTCGGGCCCGATCAGGGCCGCGGGGTCGCCTCCGGGTTCTGGTTCAACATCGGCGGCGAGACCTGCGCCGCGCTCAACATCAACGAGGACGGCACGGCGGCGCTGATGATCGGAACCCCCGACATCGGCGGCTCGCGCGCCTCGCTGTGCATGATGGCGGCCGAGGAGCTCGGCATCGACCTGGACCGGATCCGGCCGATCATCGCCGACACCTCCTCGCTCGGCTACACCTTCCTGACCGGCGGCAGCCGCGTTACCTTCGCCAGCGGCATGGCCACGATCGACGCGGCGCAAGACGCGGTAAGGCAGCTCTGCGAGCGGGCGGCCAAGATCTGGGAAATCCCCTCCGACGCCGTGGAATGGGAGGACGGTTACGCCAAGCCGGCCGGCGCCAACGCCGGCGACTTCGAGCCCATGTCGCTGGCCGAGGTCGCCAAGGTGGCGGGCAAGACCGGCGGGCCGATCGTCGGCCATGCCCAGATCAACGCGCAAGGGGCGGGGCCCAGCTTCGGCACCCACATCGTCGACGTCGAGGTGGACCGGGAGACCGGGCGGGTCACCGTGGTGCGCTACACGGTGGTGCAGGACGCCGGCAAGGCGGTCCACCCGGCCTACGTCGAGGGCCAGTATCAAGGCGGTGCGGTCCAGGGCATCGGCTGGGCGCTCAACGAGGAATACATCTACGGCGAAGACGGGCGCCTGGAGAACCCCGGCTTCCTCGACTACCGCATCCCGGTCGCCTCCGACGTGCCGATGATCGACACGGTGATCGTCGAGGTGCCCAACCCGCGCCATCCCTACGGCGTGCGCGGGGTCGGCGAGACGCCCATCGTCCCGCCCATGGCGGCGATCACCAACGCCCTCGCCGACGCCCTCGGCATCCGCTTCACCGAGCTGCCGATGTCGCCACCCAAGGTGCTCGAGGCGATCGGGGAGGCCGCGGCGGGCGGATAACGCTAAGGAGGCCCGACACCATGGCCCGGGGGGTGCTGACCGGCAACCTGAGGAAGTTCACCGGCGGCGAGACCGAGGTCGAACTCGAGGCCGGCAACGTGCGCCAGCTGTTCCGCGCGCTGGGCGAGCGCTACCCGAACCTCAGGCCGCACCTGGAGGAGAGCCTGGCGGTGGCCATCGACGGCCAGATCTACCAGGACGCCTGGTTCGAGCCGATCCCACCCGACGCCGAGGTCCACCTGCTGCCTCAGATCGCCGGCGGGTAGGAGGGGAGACCTGCGCGGGACCCGCGGGTTCATATCAAAGATCGTTGATAGTGACCCGTTTCACTGGAGTGCGTCGGGGTTTGGTGAGACATCCGGCTGCGGGGCCGGCTGGGATGGCCGGCTGCGGTGGCCGGCTGCGGTAGAAAAAACCGCAACTGGAGGACAAAGGTATGGATACACTGATTGCCAATGATGTCCGTGCGGAGCCGACGGGCGCGCCGGAGCGGGCTCGCCGGGTGCCTTGGACTTTGAGCCGTTTTGGACCCTTTTTCTCGCCATGAGGCTTCCGATTCCCACGGGAAGGTTATTTTTTCCCAGAAAGAGTGGATGCTTTCTACCCGAAAATTGATCATAATGCGGAGCCTTCACAATGTAAGGTAGTAATTCCCAGGGATGGCACGACAGGCAAAGGAGAGATCGAAGATGGACCAATCAGTCAGCGGCCCCAATCCCGTAGATGTCCATGTCGGTGGCCGGCTGCGGCTGCGCCGGACGTTGCTTGGAATGACCCAGACAAGCTTGGGCGACGCCATCGGCCTGACCTTTCAACAGGTGCAGAAATACGAACGCGGGATGAACCGTATCGGCTCGAGCCGGCTCTACGATCTGTCGCGGGTGCTCGACGTCCCGATCAATTTCTTCTTCGACGAGATGCCGGAGCGCGTCGCCTCCAAATCGCCCGCTCAGGTGCGCGGCCTGTCCGAGCCGCGCGAAACCTTCGAGCCGGACATTGCGGCCAAGCGGGAAACGCTGGAGCTGGTACGCGCCTACTACAAGATTACCGATCCTCAGATCCGAAAGCGCCTGTTCGAGATGGTCAAGGCGCTCGGGGCCGCGTCCGCGGACCGAACGTGATTCCGCGGCCTTGGCGTGGGAACCGATGTTGCGGCGAGGATCGATCGTAGAAGGGTCCATCGCAGTGGGTGCCCGAATGCGTTAGCGGTCCGATCGTCTGCTTGATTCTCGAGCGCTTACGTGGATCGGACCACGCAACCAGACGCTTGGTGGTCCGATCCAGCCGCGAGATGGCGCCCCTCCATCGGCAGCGGGACACGAGGCGAACGTCCGAGTCGGGCGGGGCCCGTTCGGCGCTCCTTGGTATGATGTCATGGCGGGTGCAGGACGCGCGCGGTGGCCCCTGCGCCAGGCAATCCCGCGTACCGGGGTCGGCACGCCAAAGGTTGAAAATTCCGCCCGCCCCAGCATCTTGTGAGCGTATGTAACACCGGCTAAGCTGCTCTAGTTCCAGGATTGCCAAGGTTCCGATCGCGGCCATGCGAGACTTCACGGAGCGGTTCTTGATCGACGAGCGTGGCATGCGTTGCGATGCCTTGCCCGAGGCTGTCGAATTCTTGCTCGACTATCCAGACGCGGATTTCGACATCGTCGATTACGCGGTACGGAATCTGGGATGGATCGAGGTGTCCACGAATCGAAAATCGGCCAAGATCCATGCCCGGTTTAGAACCCTGACCGTATCGTTCGGTGCCGTCAGCGCCCTTTACGAGCTGTTGTCGATCGCGCCCTGGAAGGCCGTAACTCTCGAATACGACCTCTTCGGTTGGATCTCCGAGACGTACGAGGACGGGGCTTCGGCTCGTGTGCGGCTGAGCTACATCGTCCAGAGCGTGGTGGAGTTCCTGCGCCATCCGCCGTTTACCTCGGTCGAGAAGAGCCCGGCATGCTTGTACGAGGAAGACACGCCCGACTCCGAGGCGCTCGCCTCCGTGCTCGGTTATTGGCAGGATTGCTCCGGGCGCTTGCCCGAAGACCTGACGCATAGAATCAGGGAAATCGGCGTCTTGCCGCGCCTCGTGCTCATCGACGTGGAGCCCCCGGGGGCCGCGGGCCGGTTCCGGTACATCGGGTCCGGCTTTACCCTCTACGGCGACCGCTGGCCTCGGGAGGCGGTAGGCCGGAGCTTCCGGGAACAGCCGGACCAGGTCTACGCGGCTCGGGTGGCCGAGTCCTGCGTGAAAACCATTCAGAGCGCGGAACCCGGGTACTCGCACGTGGATGCGTGCATCGGCATGCCCGAACAAGAGCCCCGCCGGAGTCGCTATAAGTGCTTGAAGACACTTTGGCAAACCTCCCGCGGGGAGCCGGTCTTGATGATTACCTCAGTCCTGACGCCTGACGTCGATATTCCACTGGTTCCGTCAATTGAACAACGAGGTCATTGATCAGCTCGCTTCGATCCATCCAGAGAAGGTGGATGTCCAGGATGTGGCCGCGATACGAGTTGAGCCAGTCGACCCCGCGTTCGACCCGGGTGTAGCCATACCGCGCGACCACGCCCTTTTCGACCAACGCCGGTTCCGCGAAGCCGATGGTGAAGTCCGTGTTCCACTGCGTATAAGCAATGGTGCGGGACAACCTCGGGGTGATCGCCGAAAGCCCCCGGCCTCGGTAATCCGGACGGTACCAAGCCCCGCCGCTAAAGCATACGAGACCGTTAATTCGGTGGCCGGAGGGCGCCTCCGAGAACGCACATTCCTCGGGAAGCCGCTCGATGTCGGGATCCTGGTAAACCAGCCGTAACGATTCGAACTCCTGTTTGAAATTGCTGTCCCGCCAATCGAACAGACGCGCGCACTGAGTCGCGACGATCTCGCCGTCCCGGTCCCGGCCGGCGATCCAGAAAGCGTTCTCGGGCGTGAGTTCGTTTGCCACCGGGTCGAAGCTCGGCACCAGAGGAAACCATGATTTCGTCTGCTGCTTGTTGAAGGCGATCAGCGCATCGAAATCGTGCTCGATGGACAGACGCACGCCTCGTTCTCTGGCTGTCCGATCGGCGTGAAGGATGAATCGTGCGATGAGCGCCTGTGGTCCGAACGCCACGTCCACTTGGTCGGGAAGTCGAAGATTGGTAAGCATGGCACTCCTCTTTGCTTGGATGATGAAGGGCTAAGCCGTAGCCCTGGGTGCGATTTGCGAAAGCTTTGCGTACGCCCATGATGCCGTGCTGTCGGTGCATTGGATCGCCGGCTCGGGTTTTTTTAAGACCGGCTTGTTCCGAGCAGTGGGGCCAACGGGAAAGCGCCCTCTTCCCCCTGCGGAACTTGCTTTCCGCTCGCCCTAGCGGCCCCTTTCGCCGTAGAGGACAGAGTTCTTACTCGAAATTAGATAATAAGTTATTACTTTCTCAATTATTGGTGGTCAGCGCCGGGATCGTAGCGCTACATCCGGGAGGAGATCGACGACCGGTCGAACAGCCGGAGTCCCCGACCCCTTGGATATACGCATCGCCGGCCGCATACGGTTGCGCCGAAGGCGGCGTGGCATGTGTCGGACCCAGGCATGTGTTGGACAGTGTCGGGCGCGGCCATGGGCGCGGCATTTCGGCAGGTGCAAAAGTACCCATGGGAGGGGGGGCGCGCCATCGGGCCGAGGCGCCCGTACGACGTTGCCCGGGTGCTAAAATAATAAACACATATGGTAAATAAAGGTAGTTAAAATTTTTATTTAATACTTTACAATTCAGTATATTTCATGTATAGTCCGCGTATCTTATTAGGGAGCAAGGGTCATGCGGACGATAACATTTTGCGCGATCGTGATCGCGGTCTCGACGTTCACCATGGCGGTCGAGGACGTCTACGGCTGGTCCAAGGTGGGCCCCCATGCCGAAGCCGCCTGGGGCTACGCCGATCGATTGGCCACCGAGGCGATCGGCGCGGAAGCGCGCGCCGAAAACGCGGGCGCCGCCGAGGGCGCTGGTGCCGCGGACTCGACTCTCGCCGGCGACTAAGGGGACTCCCCTTTACCGCCTCGGGAATTGAAGGGCGCGCCCGGCGCCTCGTGGCGAAGACTCTCGTCCGTGCCGGCGTGCGCTCAGCCGATTCCCGTCGCGCTCTCGGCGACCAGTTCGTAGTACGCCTGGTTCACCAGGGTGGTGCAGGAGATGGTTTTGGTTTGCAGCGGGTCCTGGACGTTGATCAGGCGCGCGTGCGGTATGGCGACGGTGCTCGAGAGGATGGATCCCACTTTCCAGACCGCGACGCGGTGTTGCGTGCTCAGGCGTTGCGCGTAGCGCTGCCCTTCCCTGACTCGAAACTTCTGCGTCATGGCTCGTCATTTCTCCCCGCCGCGCTGGGACCGGCGCATAGAGTTTTCATAATATCGTTAACAAAACTTTAGGGTGGCGCGCCGGCGATATTAGGCGCGCGCTTTTTCTGGGCAGGCGCCGCGCGCCGGGCCCCATTTACGCCTCGGGCCCCATTTACGCCACGGGCCCGGGCCGGACCGATGTGCGCCGATGAAACGGGTCAATATCGAGGATCGTCGGAATTAACCTCGGCTTTACCATAGTAACGGTACAAAACATAAGGATGACTGGGCCTTCCGGGCCGCGGCTCGATGCGTCCGGGGACAGTCTAAGGTGTGGAATGGTCGCCCTCTTCAATCGCGGTAGCCAACCTCAGGACGGCGGGGACGCCGGTTCCCTGCGCGAACGCTTTCTGGCGTGGTGGGATGGCGACGAGTTCCTGGAGCTGCCGGAAAAGCCGGCCCCGGCCCAGGAGCCCGAGACCAAGCACGAGGTGCATTACGAGGTGCCCCGGCAGCGCTGGGAGACAACGCGCGTGAACCTGGTCCAGAAGGTGTGGGGCGAGGGCTTCGCGAGCCCGGGCGGGCGCGACCACATCCTGACCATGGTCAAGCTCTTCGCTCTCGATCCGGCCATGACCGTGCTCGACCTGGGCGCGGGCCTGGGTGGCGCGACGCGGACCATGTGCAGCAAATTCGGCGTCTGGGTTACCGGATTCGAGGCCGACAAAGCCCTGGCGGAGGCCGGCATGGCGCTCTCGGTCAAGGCCGGCATGGGCGAGAAGGCGCCGATCAACGTCTTCGATCCCGACAAGTTCGTGCACAAGCAGAAATCGGTGGACTGCGTGTTTTCCAAGGAGTTCCTCTTCACCGTGGAGGACAAGACGAAGTTTCTGACGGCGATCGAGGACTTGTTGAAGCCCAAGGGGCAGTTTCTATTCACCGATTTCATGCTGGCCAAGTCGTCTTTGCGCTCGCCCGCCCTGGAGACATGGATCGAGCACGAGCCGCTGAAACCACATCCCTGGGCGCTCGATGATTATCGGGACACCCTCACCACCGCCCATCTCGATATCCGCGTCGCGGAGGACGTAACCGAGATGTTCCGCGCGATGGTGATCAAGGGCTGGGCCGATTACATCCGGTCGACACGGCGAGGCAGCATCGGCGAGGAGGCCGCTCCGGCGTTGGTCGACGAGGTCGAACTCTGGTCCCGGCGGATTCAGGCGATCGACAGCGGCGACCTCAAGGTCTGCCGGGTCCACATCTTCAAGAAGGCCACGGGGAGGATGATGTCGGACTGGTAGGCCCGGAGGCCAAGGCCGGTTGACATATGCCGTACCGTTGCCTATTTTTCCGGCCGCTCCGATGGTGCATGAGAAGGGCGCCCTCGCGCCAAGGTCCTCGCATCCTGGCCCCGCACAAAAGGTCCTCGTCATGAAGGTCGTCCATTCGTTGAAGACCGCCAAGAAGCGGGACAAGGACTGCCGCGTGGTCCGCCGGCGCGGCCGTGTTTACGTGATCAACAAGCGCAACCCGCGCTTCAAGGCGCGCCAGGGCTAGACTCGAAAACCAGACTCGAGGGCCGCGGTGCGGCCGCGGCGCCTGTGGACCGCCCGTTTTCGATCCGCACGCACACCAACGATCGGGCCGCGTTTCCGTTGCGGGGGCGCGGCTTTCGCTTGGCTCGATGCCCCCCATGCCATTGACCCGCCCATAGCCGCGGGCCATATTGCACTCAAGTGGTATGACCAATTGGGGCCCCGAATGGGGACCGCCATCCCGGCGCGCCGGTTCCGCCCGCGTACCCGTGGCAGATGCGCCGTCCCGCCGACCCGGGAGCCGAGGAGCCGAGGCGCCGCCATGCGCATGCCCGATCCGGAACAGGGGATCATCGCGCGCCGCGCCGAGATCGCCCGGGCGCTGAACGCCATCGTGCCCGGCGAGGGTGTGATCTGGGATGACGACGAGCTGCGCGTCTACGAGAGCGACGGCCTGACCGCTTACCGGCAAGCGCCGCTCATCGTGGTTCTGCCGGAGACCACCGAACAGGTCAGCCGCGTCCTCGCCTACTGCCAAGCCGCCGGCGTCAAGGTCGTCCCGCGCGGCGCCGGCACCTCGCTGTCGGGCGGGGCGCTGCCGCTCGCCGACGGCGTCCTGCTCGCCATGGCCAAGTTCAACCGCATCCTCGATATCGACTTCGACAACCGCTGCGCCGTGGTCGAGCCCGGGGTCACCAATCTCGGCATCACCCAGGCGGTGGAGCACGCCGGTTTCTACTACGCGCCGGACCCCTCGAGCCAGATCGCCTGCACGATCGGCGGCAACGTGGCCGAGAACGCGGGCGGGGTGCATTGCCTGAAGTACGGCCTGACCACCAACAACCTGCTCGGCCTCGAAATGGTCCTGATCGACGGCACGGTGCTCACGCTCGGTGGCAAGCACCTCGATTCCGAAGGCTACGACCTGCTCGGCCTGATGACCGGCTCGGAGGGCCTGCTGGGGGTCGTGACCGAAGTCACGGTGCGCCTCTTGAGGAAGCCGGAGACCGCGCGCGCCGTCCTGCTCGGCTTTCCGAGCGCCGAGCAGGCCGGGGACTGCGTGGCCGCGATCATCGGCGCCGGCATCGTGCCCGGCGGCATGGAGATGATGGACCGGCTCGCGATCCACGCCGCCGACGACTTCGTCCAGGCCGGCTATCCCCGCGACGTCGAGGCCCTCCTGATCGTCGAGCTGGACGGCCCGCGGGTCGAGGTCGACGATCTGATTTCCCGTGTCACCGGGATCGCCGAGGCCCACGGCGCGACGACCAGCCGGGTCAGCAACAGCGAGGCCGAGCGCGACGCCTTCTGGGCCGGGCGCAAGGCGGCCTTCCCGGCGATCGGACGCATCTCGCCCGACTACTACTGCATGGACGGGACCATCCCGCGCCACAAGCTGCCCATCGTCCTCGAGCGCATGCGCGAGATGAGCGAGAAGTACGGCTTGCGCGTCGCCAACGTGTTCCACGCCGGCGACGGCAACCTGCACCCGCTCATCCTCTACGACGCCAACGAGCCGGGCGAGCTGGAGCGCACCGAGGAATTCGGCGCCGAGATCCTCAAGCTCTGCGTCGAGGTCGGCGGCGTGCTCACCGGCGAGCACGGCGTTGGGGTCGAGAAGCGCGACCTGATGGGCGCGATGTTTACCGAGACCGACCTCAAGCACCAGCAGCGGGTCAAGTGCGCCTTCGATCCCGACGCCCTGCTCAACCCGGGCAAGATGTTCCCGGAACTGCACCGCTGCGCCGAGCTGGGCCGCATTCACGTCAGCGGCGGCAAGCTGCCGTTCCCGGACCTGCCGCGCTTTTGAGCCCATGAGCACCACCTTCAAGCCGGAGAACGCCGATCAGGTGGTCGAGGCGGTCGCCTGGGCGGCGGCCGAGGCGCAGCCGCTCGAGATCCTGGGGCGCGGCTCCAAGCGCGGTTTCGGCCGGCCGGTGCAGGCGGCCCACGGGATCGACGTCTCGGGGCTGACCGGGATCACGCTCTACGAGCCCCAGGAGCTGGTGCTCTCGGCGCGCGCCGGCACGCCGCTCGCCGAGATCGAGGCGGCGCTCGAGGACGCGCACCAGCAACTCGCCTTCGAGCCCGCCGACCTCGGCCCGCTGCTCGGCGCCGGGGTGGGGCAGGGGAGCATCGGCGGCATGCTCGCCTGCAACCTGTCGGGGCCCCGGCGCATCAAGGCGGGTGCGGCGCGCGACCACTTCCTGGGCGTACACGCGGTCTCGGGCCGCGGCGAGGCCTTCAAGTCGGGTGGCCGGGTGGTCAAGAACGTGACCGGCTACGATATGTGCAAGCTCCTGGCCGGCTCCCACGGCACGCTCGCGGTGCTCACCGACGTCACCGTCAAGGTCATGCCGGCGCCCGAGAAGACGCGAACCGTGCTGCTGTTGGGCCTGGACGACGCGGGCGCGCTCGCCGCCATGACCCAGGCGCTGCAGTCGGCGCACGAGGTCTCGGCCGCGGCTCACCTGCCGGCGTCCATCGCCGCCGGCTCGGCGGTCTCCTACGTCGCCGGCGCCGGCGCGGCGGTGACCGTCCTCCGGGTCGAGGGCCCGGGGCCCTCGGTGGCGTACCGCTGCGCGGCGTTGCGGAAAGACCTGTCGGACCTGGCCGGGAGCGAGGAGCTGCACTCCATGAACTCGACCGCGCTGTGGCGCGAGCTGCGCGATGTCGCGCCCTTCGTGGGCCCGCCCGAGCGGCCCCTGTGGCGCATCTCGGTGCCGCCCCAGGAAGGCCCCCGGGTCGCGGCGGAGATCGTGGGGAGCCTGGGCGCGGCGTATTTCTACGACTGGGGCGGCGGCCTGATTTGGCTGGCGCTGCCCGGACCGGATGAATCGGCAAGCGATGGTGCCGCGGCGGATGCCGGCGCGGGCGTGGTGCGCGCCGCCCTCGGCGCGGCCGGCGGCCACGCGATGCTCGTGCGCGCGCCCGAGGCGCTGCGCGCCGCGGTGCCGGTGTTCCAGCCCCAGGACCCGGCCATGGCGGCGCTGACGACCCGCGTCAAGGACGGCTTCGACCCCAAGCGGGTGCTCAACCCGGGCCGCATGTACGCGGGGGTGTGAGGGAGCGACGGGGCGTCGAACGATGCAGACCAATTTCACTCTGGCCCAGCTTGCCGACCCGGACGTCGCCGAGGCGAACAAGATCCTGCGCGCCTGCGTGCACTGCGGCTTCTGCCTCGCGACCTGCCCGACCTACGTGCTGCTCGGCGACGAGCTGGATTCCCCGCGCGGGCGCATCTACCTGATCAAGGACATGCTGGAAAAGGACAAGCCGGCGTCCGCGAAGGTGGTCAAGCACATCGACCGCTGCCTGTCGTGCCTGTCGTGCATGACCACCTGTCCCTCGGGGGTGCACTACATGCACCTGGTCGACCACGCCCGCGCCCCGACGGACGAAGGCGGCCTCCAGCCACGCCTCCCGCTCGGCCGCGACGCTGGTGAAGCTGCGGGACCAGAGGCCGGCGAGCAGCTCCTCAGCCTGGGCCCGGGTCATAGCGGCCTCCGCGATCCGCGCCGCCTCCTCGATGGCCGTCAGCAGCACACCGTCGAGTTCGTCCATGGCGTCGCCGAGCCTCGCCCGCCCATCGCTCGCTCCGGTCCCCGCCCTGTCGCTGACCTCGGCGGGCGCGGTTCGCTCGAGCCAATCGATGAATGCGTCCGGCTGGATGCCCAGGAGCCGGCTGGCCTGATCCCAGATCCGTCCAAG
>JACZWN010000039.1 GCA_022572105.1 Pseudomonadota bacterium
CTGGCCCCGCCCGTCATGCTCTATCCGCTGGCGCGCCGCGATTTCGATCCCGAGCCGCTCGCCGCCTTCGGCATCGCGGCGGACGAGCCGCCGAGCATCGCCGAGGCCAGCGATCGCGCTGAACCGCTGAGCGCCGCGGAACGCGCCGGCTTGCCCGCAGGCATCCCCGTGGCGGTCGGTACCGGAGACGACTTCGCCGCGCCCTTGGGCGCGGGTCTGGTCGCGCCGGGACGCGTCACCTGCGTGCCCGGCTCGACGCCGAGGCGCTGAGCGCCCGCCACGCGGAGCGCTGAGCCATATTTCGCGCGCGCCTGAGCGCTGTCATGGTTCCCGCGACGGAACTGGACTCGGTCTTGAAACGCGCCGGCGCGCCCACGGCGCCCGAGCACCCGCACTGCCCGCGTCCGTTTTACCGCGACGCCGTGCGCCACGCGCGCGAGATGCGCAACCGATACACCTTCCCGGACTTGGCCGCCGATAGTGGATGGCTCGACGATGCCGAAGTCCTTTTACCGGTCGTGCCGGGCCGGCATGGCTCGCCGTGAGATCGCGGGTCGATGAGCCAAAGCCGCCTCAAGCGCAGCGAGCGCCGGCTGCTGATCGTCGACCACACCAAGTTCGAGGCGCGCTCGCTCGAGGTCGTCTGTCCGCTCGACCATCTCGACGACCCGGTGACCGACGCGCCACCGCCCGCGCTTGGCGACGCACTTTCGGCGGCCGGCGTCGCGGTCCATGTGGCGCGCGCTCCGGCGCCCCGGTAATACTGGTTAACCGCGAGTCCCGCACCGCTCCGGGCACCGCAATTTGTTAATTTTTCTTCAGTATCATGTCTCGCCTTGGAACACGGCTAAAAACGGCCGCGACGAACAGTGTCGGAGAACCGGCGATGCGCGTATTGCAGATCGAGGACGACGCCGAGACGGCTCAGACCGTCGCGATGATTCTGAAAACCGACGGCCACGATTGCGACACCGCGGACTGCGGCGCGCGGGCTCTCGAACTCGCGCGCGACGACGAGTACGACATCATTCTGCTCGACATCGGGTTGCCCGATATCGACGGCTACGAGGTGCTAAACCGGTTGCGCGCGGCCGGCGTCACGACGCCCGTCGTCATTCAGTCGGGACTCGTCCTTCGGAAGAATGAAGTCAAGGGTCTCGGTGTCGAGGACTGCCTGGCCAAGCCGTTCGGGCGGCGTGAGTTGAGGGAGAGTCTGCAGTCGGTCATTCCAGGACGCAGCGGTCACCGGTAAACCGATCGCGCGCGCGGCCGCGGCGCAGGTTCCAAACGCGCTGGCGCGATTTCCAAATATTCATTCCGTGATTCCACGCGTTGATTCCCGCGCCGAAGATTTCTTGCCACAGCCATGATTGCGATCACGCCCACAAGGGTTGGGTCGGACGATGCGTTTCCGCCGTGTGTCGAGTACGTGGCCGCGCGTCGAGTGCGTGTAGGTGCGAGGAGCGCCCGGACAAGCCGTGCTGGAATTCGCGCTGGCCTTGTCGGACGTGAAACTCCGACTCGGGCGGTAAACGCTCCGCGATTCCACATCTTGCTTCCCTTTCACGCGCGCTTACGATGACGCGGTCGCCGCAGCGAACGCAGCACGACAAAAATAAAATTATTTTTTCACACATTTTCTGTTTGCGCGAATCCGCGAGAACGGTGTAAGCGAATCAATGCCTCCGTGATTTTAGTAACTTCGACTCGACCAGTTGTTCGCGAAGGCATGAGGTTTCGAAACGGTTTGCTTTGAAAAAAATGAACCAACGATCACCATCCCCATCGATCAGCCATTAAAGACGAGGTTGGCTATGTCCGAGAAAACGACTTCGGCGGAGGAGCCGGAGGCGACACAAGAGACCGAGCCCGAGAAGAAAACAATAGCCGCGGCTCGGACCACGAATAGCAAGAAGTCTCCCGCCAGAAAGGCAGCGAAGCGGAAGACAGCCAAGAAGAAGGCGCCGAAGAAGAAGGCCGCGAAGAAGAAGGCGCCGAAGAAGAAGGCCGCGAAGAAGAAGGCGGCGAAGAAGAAGGCCGCGAAGAAGAAGGCGCCGAAGAAGAAGGCCGCGAAGAAGAAGGCGCCGAAGAAGAAGGCCGCGAAGAAGAAGGCGGCCAAGCGCAAGGCGCCGAAGAAGAAGGCGGCCAAGAAGTAAGTTCTTGGGCGGGGGCCCGCCGCGAGCGGCCCTCGATCCGCGCCACGTTACCAAGCCGCGTGATTCGATTGCGCGACCGGCAAGGGTCGTGAGGAGGCGGGGGCCGGATGGCCTCCGCTTTCAATTCCGGCCCCGACTTTCGCCTCGATCGAGTCTTCGTTTCACGGCGCACGCATTCCTGCGTGCCGCCGAACGGTTTGGACTGCGGACCATTCGAGTCGGGCATCGAGCGTTGTGGTGGTCGAATTCGCCGCTGCACTTTGCGCGCAGCTTTTGCAACAAAGGCCCGCTCCTTGGTATAAGGTCGCGCCTCGGACGACGCGCGACCGGCTCCCGTGAGAGTCGAAGTCAGACGCAGCCAAGAAAATCGCCACGTGACGCCATGCGTTTTTTCTTCTTCGGCCTGTTGCGCGACAAGGACGTGCTGGAGCTGGTCATCGACCGGCCACTGCCGGTACGGGCCTTCCCCCGGGCGCGGCTCGGCGATGCGCGCCTCGTGCGCCTGCGCGACGAGACCTCGCCCATGCTGGTTCGTAACCCCGGCGCATGGGTGCCGGGGGTAATCGTCGAGGGGCTCGCCGAGGCCGATCGCGAGCGCATCCACTTCTTCGAATCACTGGAGTATGAACCTTGCACGGTCGAGGTCGAACCGCTCGAAGGCGGCCGCGTCGAGGCGCTCGCTTTCGCGGCCACGGCGCGTACGGCTCACGACGACGAGGAATGGCGCTTCGAGGACTGGGTGGCACGCTACAAGACGCAGGATCTGCGCGAAACCGAGCTGTGGATGGCTTTCTTCGGTCATTTGGAGATCGCCGAGGCCGACCGCCGCTGGGACGAGGCGCTGGCCGCCGGCCGCTCGATCGAGGATCTGGTCCGCGAAGTCCGCGGCGCGCCCGACCTCACGCGGTCTTGAGCCGCGCGTCTCATCCTTCGGAGAGACGTCTTTCATTTCGAATCGAATGATCGAGAAGACGTGAAACCGCTTGCAGTTGCGTCGTCCTTGCCGCTCATTCTGCTCATCTTCGCCGTCTTGGGATCGATCGTCGGCGGCATCGCGGCGCCGCCCGGCGTGACTAGCCGCGACATCTATGTCGGCGTCATGCCCTTCGTCGCCTTGCAGGTCGCGGCGCTGGTGATGCTGTTCTTCTTCCCCGGGATCGCCACCTGGCTGCCGCGCGCGATCGGCTGGTGACCAAGAGACTTCAGAACCCCGCCACGACGCCGTCGCCGCGCGGGTCGGCGGCGCCTTCGATGACGCCCGATGGATGGCGCACCAGCGCGCCGGCGTGGCCCATGACCTCGTCGAAGGGGCCGACCACCTCGACGTCGTGGCCGGCTTCGATGAGCGCCGCGATCACCTCCGCGGGGAAGCGATTCTCGATCCGCAGGTTGGTCGTCGCCGCGCCCCAGGTCCGGCCCAAGAGCCAGCGCGGCGCGGTCACTGCCTCTTGGAGGTCCTGGCCGTAGACCACGTGGCGCGTGTAGATCATGGCCTGGGTCTGGGGCTGGCCCTCGCCGCCCATGGTGCCGAAGACCATGCGCCGTCCGTCGCTCAGGCGCGCCAGCGCCGGCTGGATGGTGTGGAACGGCTTGCGCCCGGGCACCAGCGGATTCACGGCGCCCGCATCCAGGCTGAAGCTGGTGCCGCGGTTCTGCCACAAGACCCCGGTGTCGCGTAGCACCAGGCCCGAGCCGAACTCCCAGTACAGGCTCTGGATGAAGCCGACCGCGCGGCCCGCGCCGTCGATGGCGCCGAGCCACACGGTATCGCCCGGCTTGGCCTCGGTGCCCCAGGGCGCGGCGCGGCGCGGATCGACCGCGGCCGCCATTTCGTCGAGCGCATCTTTGGCTAGGAAGTCGCGCGGCTCGCGCGTCATGTAGGCCGGATCGGTGATATGGGCGTCGCGCACCCGGAACGCGCGTTTGGATGCCTCGACCAGGCCGTGGATGTAGTCGAAGCCCTCGGCCTCCCGGCATCCCAGGCGCTCGAATACGCCGAGCAGGATCAGCGAGGCGAGCCCCTGCGTGGGCGGCGGCAGGTTGTAGACGGTCCCCGCGCGCAGGGCCACCTGGAGCGGCGCGGCCGCGCGCGCCTCGTGTCCTTCCAAGTCCGCGAGCGCGACCGGGCTGCCGGCGCGCTCCAGCTCCGCGGCCAGGGCGCGCGCCACCTCGCCCCGATAGAAGTCGTCGAGCCCCGCCGCGCCCAGGCGCTCCAGCGTCGCGGCGAGCGCCGGCTGCTTGAACAGGGCGCCGACCGCGGGCGCCGCGCCGTCTTCCAGGCCCGTGCTGTCCTCCAGGCCCGCGCTTTTCTCCAGGCCCGCGCTTTTCTCCAGGCCCGCGCTTTTCTCCAGGCCCGCGCTTTTCTCCAGGAAGGTCTCGGCGAAGCCCGGCACGTCCTCGAGCTCGGCGCGCTTGGCGGCGGTGTTGGCGTGCTGGCTGCGGGTCACCGGCACGCCCTCGCGGGCATAGCTCGCTGCGTCCTCGAGCAGGCGCGAAAGCGGCAGCCGGCCGCCCCAGCGCGCGCTCACCTCGAGCGCCGCGTCCCAGCCCGAGACCGCGCCGGCGACCGTGTTGGCGGCGAGTGGCCCGCGCGACGGGATCCGATCGAAGCCCCGGTCCCGGTACAGCGCCGGCTCGGCCTTGGCGGCGGCCGCGCCGCAGGCGTCGATGCCGATAGGGGCGCCGTCGCCGGCGTCGATCAGCCAGAAATTGTCGCCGCCGAGCGCGTTCATGTGCGGGTAGACGACGGCGATGGTCGAAGCCGCGGCGACCATGGCTTCGATCGCGTTGCCGCCGTCCTGGAGCACGCGCAGGCCCGCCTGCGCCGCCAGATGGTGCGGCGCAACCACCATGCCGCGCGTGGCTCTCGGGGTTTGGAGCATGGGTCCGCCGCTGAAATTCGTAGCCTCGGCCCGCCTTGGGGCGGGGGCGCCTCTGGGTAACCCGATCCCGGTCGGGTCGCAAGGGCGCGCCGGGCGTTCGTTGCGGTGCTAACGAAACGTGATGCTGTCGGCCTGGAAGCCCCAGACGCCGCGGTTATGCGCCCGGGCGATGCGCTCGAGCGTCACGTATTCGAAGGGCGCGCCGGGCAGCGCGACCGCCCAGCCGTGGCGCAGCAACTCGGCCGCCAGGTCGGCGCGCGCGCCGAGGCGCGACTCCTTGCCCCGCACGCGGCAGACCGCGCTCAGCGTGCCGTCGCGGTTGCGACGGACCGGGTCGCACCAGACGAAGCCGTGGATCATGCGGTCGAGCTCGAGCACCGCGCGCGAGGCGCAGCGCGGCGGCCGGAGATAGGTCCGGCAGAAGCGGCCGGTCGGTGGAATATGGATGCCGTAGAGCCGGATCCTGCGGTTGCCGAGCTTGAGCGTTCCGTCGGCCTGCACGAAGGCGAGTTCGCCCGCTTGGGCCCGCGCGGGACTGGGCTCGGCCAGGACGGCGAGAAGGACGGACAAGGCGGCGAGCGGACGGCGCATGGGATCGGCTCTCGTGCCAAGGTCGCGCGGGGGCGGGGGCGAGCGTGGGCGGGCGAGGTTGCCCCCTTTCCATCCAGTTCTACGTTGCCGCGCCGCCTCGCATCCCCGGCCCCGCTTCACCCCATGCGCGCCGTGAGCGCCGGGCCGACCTCGGTCGGGGTGGCGACGACCGTCCGAGTACTGCCCACCAAAACTTGCCTGATTCGGTGAATCAGCCTCTGTATTCTAACGAACCGAGCGGAATCGTGTCGAAGAGAAGGATGACCACATCCCTCAGGAAATTTCAGCTTTCTCGGCTTGGACAGCTGGCTTCTTGTTTCTCTGAACCAGATTTTGGATTTGGTCCTCAATCGGAATTGTTGCAAAGATTCTCTTCGAGTAGAGCCAACCTCTCGGTCTCTCGTTGAGATAAACGGTCCCGGTTCTTTCGGATTTTGAATCCATACCGACTTTTGGGGGAATTTGCTTGGTGGTCCACTGAACTCGCGGTTCGGGTCTACGAATGTCGTCCAAAATGACATACAATCGTTTCGGCGAGCAAACCAGCCATGTGTTTTGGTTTGACGTATCGAAAATGAGCAGGCCGTAACCGGGTCCCTCCTCCAGATCGTTTCGATAGTTCTTAGACCGTCTGATTTGCTCGACGATTTCGTTTTCAGAGCAAAAGTCGCGTCGGCCCAAAAGAAGGTTAGCAACGCTCATTCCTCGGTCTCCTCCGCTTCGCCGGTTTCCTCGAGTTCCGCTGCTGCGCCGGCGCTCGAGACGATTCGGGTCATCAGGACAGGCCATGCAATTCCTGCAACGACAGCCGCTTGTAGCGTGGTTTCTAATATATGGAATGCCACTCCAAAGAATGAAACCACTGCCGCTCCCAAGCCCCAAATCGCAATGAACAAGGGTAACCTTGCCAAGCTGTGTGTCAACTTCAAGAAAGAATCGCGCGGAATTAAGCTAACCAAATAATCAACAATGACAACAAACACTCCAATAATTCCGGACGAAATGGCGAACACAAGAAATGGGGAGTTGCTCTGTTCTGGAAGGGTGCCAGAGCCGGAAAAGAGGAATTCCAGAATCTGTTCGATGATTTGCAAAATAGGCGTCCTTAGAAACGCGAATCCCGGACAAATTTCCTAGTCGGTTGATACCATAATGCCGTCCGCGTGCATAGAGACTCCAGATTTTCTGGCAACGGTCATCAGTGTTACCACGGGATGGCAGATCGTCTACCCCATGCGCGCCGTGAGCGCCGGGCCGATCTCGGCCGGGGTGGCGACCACCGTGGCGCCGGCGGCCTCCAGCGCGGCGCGCTTGGCGGCGAAGGTGCCCTTGTCGCCGAGCACGATGGCGCCGGCGTGGCCCATGCGCTTGCCGGGCGGGGCGGCGGCGCCGGCGATGAAGGCGACCACCGGCTTGGTCATGCCTTGCGCGTAAGCCGCCGCGGCCTCCTCCATGGCGCCGCCGATCTCGCCGACGATGACCACGCTATCCGTGCCCCGGTCGCGGTCGAGCGCCACCAGCGCCTCGGCGATGGTGGTGCCCAGGATCGGGTCGCCGCCGATACCGATGAAGGCCGAGATGCCGAAGCCGGCGCCCACCAGGTCGAGGCACACCAGCGTGCCCAGGCTGCCGCTGCGCGAGACGACGCCGACCCGGCCGGGCTGGAAGACGCGGGCGTTGAAGGCCGGCATGAAGCCGAGGAAGCATTCGCCGGGCGTGACCGCGCCGGCGGTGTTGGGGCCGAGCACCTGGGCGCCGGCCTCGCGCGCGGCGGCGAGCAGATACATCACGTCCTGCACCGGCACGTGCTCGGTCAGGATGACCAGTTTCTCGATGCCGGCTTCGATGGCGTCGAGCGCGGCGCCCTTGACCCCCATGGGCGGGATGAACAGCACCGAGGCGTCGATCGAACCTCTGCGCACGGCCTCGGCCGCGGAGCCGTAGACCGGCACGCCGCAGTGCTCGATGCCCGCCTTCCTCGGGTTGACCCCGCCCACGACCTTGGTGCCGTAGGCCTGCATGCGCTCGGTCCAGAACGTGCCCTGGCGCCCGGTAATGCCTTGAACCAGCACGGTCTCGTGGCCGCGCACGATCATCGCGCGGCTTCGACGGCGGCTTTCACCGCGTCGTCCATGAGGTCGAAGGGCTCCAGGCCGAGGCGCGCGCGCAGCATGGCGACCGCTTCCTCCTCGCCGGTGCCGTGGATCGAGAAGAACACCGGCAGGCTCGGTTTCAACTCGTCCCAGGCGTCGAGCACGCCCCCGGTCATGACGTCGGTGCGCGCGACCGCGCCGCAGAAGTTGATCAGCAGGCTTTTCACCTTCGGGTTGGCGAGCACCAGCTTGAGCGCGGGCGTCGCCTTGACGTAGGCGTCGCCGCCGATCTCCAGGAAGTTGGCCGGCTCGCCGCCGTAGTGGCGGACCGCGTCGATGGTGGTCATGGTCAGCCCGGCGCCGTTGGCGAGCACGCCGACCGAGCCGTCGAGCTCGATGAAGCGCAGGCCGATCGCGCGCGCCTCGGTCTCGAGGTCGGTCAGGACCTCCGGCGTGCCGTTCGCGGCGAGCTCCGCTTGGCGCGGCAGCGCCGAATCGTCGAGCACGAATTTGCAATCGAGCGCCACCAGCCCGCCGTCCTCGGCGCGCGCCAGCGGGTTGATCTCCAGGAGCTCGGCGTCGTTGTCGCGGTAGGCCCTATAGAGTTTCTCCAGCACCTCGGTCACGGCCGCGGCGGCCGCGCCGTCCAGCCCGAGGCCGGCGAGCCCCCGTTCCACGTCGGCGCGCGCCGGCCCGCGCCGGATGTCGATGGGCAGGCGCAAAAGCGCATCCGGCCGGGTCGCGGCCAACTCCTCCACCTCGATGCCGCCCATGGCGGAGAACAGCAGCAGGGGGCCCTTCGACTCCGGGTCGTTGAGCGCGGCGGCGTAGTACTCGGCCGCGATCGGGACCTGGGCCTCGACCAGCACCCGCGCGACGCGGTGGCCACCGATCTCCATGCCGAGGATTTCACTTGCCGCCGCGGCCGCCTCCTCGGGCGTTGCGGCGCGCTTGATGCCGCCGGCCTTGCCGCGCTTGCCGGTCGGCACCTGCGCCTTGACGACGCAGGCGCCGATGCGCCGGGCGATCGCTTCGGCCGCGTCGGCGCTCGCCGCGACCGCGCCCGGCGGCGTCGCGATCCCCGCCGCCGCGAGCAGGGGCTTGGCGGCGTGTTCCTCGAAGTTCATCGCGCCCTATTTTCCGTATTTGGCCCAGTAGGGGCCGAACAGCTCTTCCTCGGACGGCCGGTCCTCGGGGATCGTGGTCACCAGGTGCGTGAGATTGACGAAGTGGCGCCAGTTCAGGTTGCCCGAGATCGAGTTGCCGCCCCAGGTGCCGCAACCCATGGAGAGCGTGAACTCGAGCCCGTTGTCGAAGGAACCGCCGTTGCCGAAGGTGTGCGCCTGGTTGACCAGCACGCGCACGACGTCGATCTCCTCGGCGAGCGCGCGGGCGTGGTCCATGTCGTGCGTGTGGATGCCGACCGAATGGCCGGCGCCCTGATAGGCCAGGATCTCGCGGACGACACGCTTGGCCGCGGCGAAGTCCTTGGCCCGGTAGACCGTGAGCACGAGGCAGAGCTTCTCGCCCGAGAAGGGATGCTCGGGCCCGGCGCCGTCGTCCTCGACCATGAAGAATTTCGCGCCCGCGGCCTCGGGCGGCAACCCCGCGCCGCGCGCGAAGACATCCGCGTCCTTGGCGATCAGCTCCCGGTTCAGCTTGCCGTCCGTCCACAGGGCCCGGGCGATGCACGCGCGCGCCTCGGCGTTCGCCAGGTAGCCGCCCGCGTCCTCGAGCGCCGCGACCGCGGCGTCGTAAACCTGGTCCAGGATCACCACCGCGTTCTCCGAGGAGCACGAGGTCGCATTGTCGAAGATCTTGGACCGGCAAATCTTGGCCGCGGCATCGGCGAGATCGGCGCTGGTATCGATCACCACCGGCACGTTGCCGGTGCCGACCCCGATCGCCGGCGTGCCGCTCGAATAGGCCCGGCGCACGTTGTTCTGGCTGCCGGTGCAGACCACCAGGTCGGCCGCCTCCATGAGCGCCTGGCTGGCCTCACGGGTCACCGGCTGGGGCAGCACCTGGACCAGATCGGCGGGCAGGCCGGTCTTGTCCAACTCCGCGCGCGCGAAGGCGACGACGCGCGCGGTGGTCGACCAGCCGGCCGGCGAGGGCGCGATGATCACCGCGTTGCGGCCCTTGAGCGCCATCATCGCCTTGTTGATGGGCGTCGCCGCCGGGTTGGTCGAGGGTGTGATCGCGGCGACCACGCCGACCGGCTTGGCGTAGATCACCAGGCCGCGGGCCCTGTCCTCCTCGATCGCGCCGACCGAGCGCGCGCGCAGCAGATCGCGCAAGGTGCCGAAGGTCTTGCGCTGGTTCTTGACGACCTTGTCCGCGGCGTTGCCGAGGCCGGTGTCGGCGACCGCCATCTCGGCCAGCGCGCGCGCGTGCTCGGGCTTGTAGAGCGCCCAGGCCAGCGCGCGCACCGCGTCGTCGACGCGGTCCTGGTCGGCGCCGGCGAAGTCCGCCATGGCGGCCCGCGCCTTGGCGACCAGCTTGGCGACGGTGGCCGGCGCGGGGTCGCCCTCCCGCGGCCGGCTCTCGGACTCGACGGCGTGTTGGCTCATGACGGCTGGTCCTCTCGTCGCGCGGGCCTCAAGCGGCCAGTTTCGCGGCCTTTCCGACAGCTTGATAGATGTTGTAGGCGGCCGTGGCAATCGCCAGGGCGGGCAAGGGCGTGATGATCCGTGACCACAGGTTCCGTCCTCCCCGTCGAAATCGCAGTTGCCTTGCACCCGAAACCTGTCTCCGGGGCCGTCGGGCAAGAATAGGGTTCGGACCCGCGATCCGCCCGCGCGACGGGGCGCGGTTTTGCGGTATTTTACAACAGTATGCCGGGCCCCGAAAATTTTGGTACGAGGGAAGCGCGGCGGCCCAAGGGCCGTTGGGGCGCCACGCCGAAGCTCGGTAGTGTCTCAGTTCGAAATCCTGCCGAAAAATCGCCGGAACATTGGCTTTTCAGCAACTCATGTCGGCTTTGCGCCCAACGGTAGACCTGGGCGCACGGTCACCGGCACAGCCGCTTTTGACCCCGAGCAGACGAATCGCCGCGATGGCCCGTCATGGCCGCTCAGCAGCACGTGGCGGATAACGGCGGGCCAAGATTCAGATCCAACGCCGACGCATCTTGTGACTAATCACGCGAGCCTCCTTCGGCACGACGACGACGCCCTCGAAGCGGCCCGGCACGCCGATGCGATTCTCGAGAAGGGCGACGTGGAGGGCCATGCTTACGCCGGGCGGCGGGAAGCTCTGCGTTCCCGAAGAATTATCACCATCCCGGCACCAACGATGAACACCACCCCGGGGAAAATACGTTGCACCGGCCATTCGCTGAATACGATCCAGCCGATCACCAGCGCCGACAGAACGCCGAAATACTCGAATGGAGCGAGAAGCGAAGCTGGCGTGCGCCGATAGGCGAGCGTGAGAAAATAGACCCCGAAGCCACCAAAGCCACCCAGTAGCAGCGCGAAACCCAGATCGATGAAAACCTCCGCCGCGGACCCATCGGGCATGACGGCATCGGCGGTGGTGAGCAAGAGTATCAAGCTGCCCGCGATGGCGCCCGCTTGGGCGTAAAGGTTGATCGCCGCATGGGAGGCGCTCTGGTCGAATCTTCGCGTCAACACCAGGGAGTTCGCATAGAAGAACGCCGCCACCGCCGGCAGGATGCCGGACCACGTGAATACCTCGGTGCCGGGGCCGACGACGAGCACCACGCCGACGAAACCACCCAGCACCGCGCCCCAACGCCAGATGCCAACCCGCTCGCCCAGCCAGGGTATCGCCAGCATGGTGATGAACAAGGGTCCGGAATAGGCAATGACGGCAACGGTGGCAAGTTCGAGGTACTGGTACGACCCATAGAGCGCCAGTTGGGCCACCGCCACCATCAGCCCTCGGGCCAGCCCCAGCCGCCATTGCCGCAAACGGATCGAATCAAGGTTGATCCGCCCCCGCGCCTCCCACAGCAGAATCGAGAAGGTCGGCAGCAAGCCAAAGAGATTACGGGCCACTGAAATTTGTTGGGCGGGGTATCGTTCAATCAGATGCTTTGCTATCGCGCCCATGCAGTCCAGCAAGACGATTCCGGCCAGCAGCATGGCCACGCTATGCAGAACTGCGCGCCCGTCGGCGTCGGCACCTGTTCTGGTCACGAGATGATCCTTTCGCTCGCCATAAGCCTGTTCCTCGTCGAATAGCTCTCGAGGGCACCGTCGCTCCAACACGCCCGGAAAAGCGAAGCTGGATCCGTCGTTTGAAGACCGCGGCGAGCGGAAGGTCAAGAACATTGTCGAACCAATCCGGATGTACCGGGCAGCCTCGAGGCACGCCCCATTGATTTTTATTTTTGGCTAAGAACGGCGGTTCGGCCATGTCTTTATCGATGATTGCTTGCCGCCGAAAAGCCGACATACGCTTCCGCTTCGTGCTTTCGAGCCACGTCAATTTTCAAACCGGGACACGACCCGAAGCTCGATCCAGTTGCCGCGCACGGCCACGCGTTGTACGGCTATCTGCCAACGGACCGAGGCTTCGAGGCGGCGGACCCCTGGCGGACCCATGAACGACTTCGACATCGCGACGCTTGCTTTGCTCGCGCTCGGGCTGGTCGCCGGCGGCGTGACCAAGGGCTTTGCCGGGAGCGGTCTTCCGACCGTTTCGGTGGCATCCATGGCCGTCGTCATCGATGTGCCCACCGCGGTCGCGCTGATGCCGATCCCGCTTCTGGTCGCCAACGCCCGCCAGGCGTTTCGCGGCGGCTACATGCGCAACGCCATGCGGCGCTTCTGGCCGCTGCTGGTGTGCCTGCCGTTCGGCACGGTCCTCGGGGTCAAAGTGCTGACCGGCATCGATGCGCGCACCGTGAGCGGTCTCGTCGGCGCGATCGTGGTCGCCTTCGCGCTGCTCAGCCAGGTCCGTTTCGAGTGGCGGGTGTCTGCGCGCCGCGACCGTCAGCTCCAGCCGTTGGTCGGCCTGGGTGCCGGGGTCATCGGTGGGATCTCGAGCATCTTCGCGCCGCTCATCGTCATGCACTTGATGTCCCTGCGCCTGCCCAAGGACGAATTCGTGGGCACCGTCGGCCTCGCCTATCTGGTCGGCATCGTGCCGATGATACTGGCGCTGGCGGCCTTCGGCCGGTTGGGGCAGACGGAGACGCTCTGGGGCGCCGCCGCGGTGGTCCCGGTTCTCGCCGGCATGTTTCTGGGCGAGCGCTTGCGCGGCCGCTTCTCCGAGACCCTGTTCCGCCGCTGCTTACTCGTTCTCCTGCTCTTGGCCGGCCTCAACCTGATCGTCCAGGCGTTCGCCTGAACCGCCGCCTCGCCCGCGTTTGACCCAAGAGCGCTCGCCAAAGCGGGCGCGGTGAATTAGGTTGGGCCGTAGTGACAAAGTAATTTTAGGGGGAACCCGTGGCCGAAATCAGGGTCGACGGCGCGCGGCTGTGGGACAGCCTGATGGAGATGGGGCGGATCGGCGCCACGCCCAAGGGCGGGGTCGGGCGCCTGGCGCTGACCGATTTGGACAAGCAAGCGCGCGACCTTTTCGTGCGCTGGTGCGAGGCCGCCGGCTGCGCGGTCCGGGTCGACCGCATGGGCAACATCTTCGCGCGGCGCGCCGGCACCGACGACAGCTTGGCGCCGGTCATGACCGGCAGCCACCTGGACAGCCAACCCTTGGGCGGCAGGTTCGACGGCGCCTACGGCGTGCTCGCCGGGCTCGAGGTGGTGCGCGCCCTGAACGACGCCGGCGCCGCGACCCGGGCGCCCCTCGACGTGGTCGCCTGGACCGACGAGGAGGGCGCGCGCTTCAAGGCCGGCATGATGGGCTCGGGCGTCTTCGCCGGGCTCCAGGACTTGGAGGCGGCACTGGCCAACCCCGATCCGGACGGGCGCACCATGGGCGCGGAGCTGGCGCGCATCGGCTATGCCGGGGCCGAGCCGGTCGGCGGCATGGAGATCGCGGCCTTCTTCGAGGCGCACATCGAGCAGGGCCCGGTGCTCGAGGCCGAGGGCATACCCGTCGGCGTCGTGCTCGGCGGGCAAGGCCAGCGCTGCTTCCGGGTCACGGTCACCGGCGAGGAGGGCCACGCCGGGACGCTGCCCATGGACCGGCGCAAGGACGCGCTGCTCGGCGCCGCGCGCATGATCGCCGCCCTCAACGGGGTCGCCTTCGCGCACGAGCCCCACCCCGTGATCACGGTCGGTGCGCTCCAGGTGCGCCCGAACTCGCCCAACACCATCCCGGGCCAGGCGGTCTTCACCATCGACAGCCGCCACCCGGACGACGGCACCCTGGCCACGGTGGCCGCGGACATGCGCGCGGCCTGCGAAGACATCGCCGCCGAGGCCGGGCTCGAGGTCGCGCTCGAGCAGACCACATCGCGCGGCACGGTCGCCTTCGACGAGACTTGCATCGCGGCGGTGCGCGCGGCGGCCGAGCGCCTCGGCACCCCGCACCGCGACATCTACTCGGGCGCCGGCCACGACGCCTGCAACCTGGCGCTCATCGCGCCGACCGCCATGATCTTCGTGCCCTGCGAGAAGGGCATCAGCCACAACGAAGCCGAGAACGCCAAACCCGAGGACCTGGCGGCCGGCTGCGACGTGCTGTTGCAGGTGATGGTCGAGCGGGCGGGGGCGGCGGGCTAGGCCGCGAACAAAACCGAGCAGATGACCACTGCGGCGATGACGCCGGCGAGGTCGGCGGTCAGGCCGGCGGCCAGCGCATGGCGCACGCGCCGGACCTGGACCGCGCCGAAGTAGACCGCGAGCACGTAGAAGGTGGTCTCGGTCGAGCCCTGCAACGTGCTGACCAGCAGCCCGGTGTAGCTGTCCGGCCCGATCGCCGGGTCCTGCAGGATCGAGGCGACGAAGCCGTAGGCGCCCGAGCCCGAGAGCGGCCTGAGCAGGGCCATGGACAGCGCCTCGGGCGGCAGGCCGAAGAGCCCGGTGACCGCGCCCAAGGGCACGACCAGGAGCTCCATGGCGCCGCTGGCGCGGAACATGCCGACCGCGACCAGGATCGCGACCAGGTAGGGGATGATGCGGAGCGCCACCTGGAAGCCGTCCTTGGCGCCCTCGACGAAGACCTCGTAGACCCGGACTTTGCGCAGCAAACCGAAGCCGAGCAGGAGCACGATCAGGCCCGGGATGATCCAGGGCGAGATCGCCCGGCCGTAGACGATGGTCAGCGGCACGATGGCCGCGACCGCGAGCAGCGCCAGCCACGACACCCAGCCCGGATAGGCCCCCGCCGCGGACTCGAGCGACCCGGCCGCCATCTTGCCGGCGTCGGTCTCGGCGCCGTCCTCTTCGACCGAACCCGCGCCCGTGGGCGCCGCCGCGAAGCGCTGGTAGAACTTGGCGGCCACGATCGCCACCGCGGTCGAGCAGATGGTGGCGAAGAGCGTCGTCGGCAGGATGGCGGCCGGGTCGCTCGAGCCGGCGGCGGCGCGCAGCGCGATGATCCCGGTCGGCAGCAGGGTCACGCTCGAGGTGTTGATCGCGAGAAACAGCGCCATGGCGTTGGTCGCGGTGCCCTTGTGCGGGTTGAGCTTGTCGAGCTCCTGCATGGCGCGGATGCCGAACGGCGTCGCCGCGTTGCCGAGGCCGAGAACGTTGGCCGAGATATTGAGGATCATGGCGCCCATGGCCGGGTGCTCGGCCGGGACCTCGGGGAACAGGCGCACCATGAGCGGGCGCACGACGCGCGCGATGATGACCAGGAGCCCCCCGGCCTCGGCCACCTTCATGAGCCCGAGGAAGAGCGCCATCACGCCCACCAGGCCGATGGCCAGCGTGACCGCGCCGCCGGCGGCGTCCACCACGGCCAGCGACAAGACCTGCATGGGCGACTGCGCGTCGGCCACGGCCGACCAGGTCAGCTCGCGATAGCCGGCGATCGCGAAGGCGATGAAGATGAGGGCGAAGAAGATGGCGTTCACGGGCCGAGCTCCGTCCGTAGCGGCGCCGGCGGCGAAGCCGGCGACCCGGGTCGCGAATCGGGTCGCGAATCGGCGGCGCTGCCCATGGGCATGCTGGTCGATCGATCCGAGTCGGGGGAAGGCTTTTCGGCATCCGGGGAAGGCATTTCGGCGCGCCCGCGCGCGGGGCCGCGCGGTTTATTCCGATCCCATGCGCGGCAGGTTGGCGTAAGTCTTGAAGGCGAGGTCGGCTTCCTCGTCGTCGGGAGGCAGCTTGGCCAGCTTTTCGCGCATCTGGTAGACGTCGTGGAGGATTTCTTGCTTGGCCGGATCGCGCACGTAGCTCTGCACCCAGGTGACCGCCGCCAGACGCTCGCCGCGGGTTGACCGGCGCGACCCGGCGCAGGGTCGAGAAGGGATAGACGACCGCGGCGCCCGCCGGCGGCTTGACCTCCCGCTCGCCGAACGGGCTTTGCATGACCGTCTCGCCGCCGTCGTAGTCGGCCGGGTCGCTCGGGAACACGGGTGACCGAGATATCGGTGCGCGATCGCCTGCCGGGGCGCCGACGGCGCCTCGGCGGATTGGGTGGTCATTCGCATCACCAAAGGAGGCGGCATCACCTTCAACAGCGCCGCCCCTTACCTGGGCAAGGGCAACATGGAGGCGGCGCGGCTGCTGTTCGAGACATACGGCGACAAGGTCGGTCTCGGCATCTGCGCGCGCTGCTCGGCGGGGACACGAGTGGATCGAGCTAGAATTTTCGCGGTGATCGGCGCGTTGGCCTCAAAGCAGCGGCCCGGACTTTCTTTCGGCTATTGGGCTTTCGGCTTTTGTTCGCGGGTCTCGACCGGGCCGCCGGCCTCGCGCCAGGCGGTGAAGCCGCCGCCGATGTGGCAGACCGGCGCCAGGCCCATGTCCCGCACCGCCTTGGCGGCGAGTGCCGAGCGCCAGCCCATGGAACAGAAAAACACGAACCGCTTGCCCGACTGAAAGATGTTCCTGGCATAGGGGCTCTCGGGATCGACCCAGAATTCGAGCATGCCTCGGGGCACGTGCAGGGCGCCGGGGATCGTGCCCTCGCGCCACAGCTCGCGCACGTCCCGCACGTCGACGAAGACGACCGCGTCGTCCTCGAGTCGCTCCAACGCCTTATCGACCGGCCAGGTCTCGATTTCGGCCTCGGCCTCGGCGCAGAGCTGGGCGATACCCTTGGTGATTTCGCTCATGCGATCACGGTAACCTCGTACTCCCGGCCGGCGTCCTCGAGCCAGAGCCAGAGGTACTCGGCGAAGCTGCGCAAGACGTAGACCTCGAAGACCGGCCCCTCCGCGGCGCTCTCGTCGGCGCTCAGATGGATCGCCACGGTCGCCTTGGCCAGAAGGGTCTGGGCGCACTGCCCGGCCCCGAACGCGCGCGGGTGGAAGTCCAGCGGGCAGCCCTTTTGCAGGAGCGCGCGCGCCTTGGGCCCGGCAATCCGGATGCAGGTGCGGCCCTCGCCGATCTCGGTCACCGCCGCGAAACGATCGGCGAGCGCCGCGCGCAGCTTATCGGCGAGGTCCGGCCCGGCGCCGGGCCCGGGGCTGGGACTGACGATCCACCACTCGTCGGGGCCGAGCCAGAGCGCGCTCGCCTCGCCGTTGCCCGCGGTGGTGTTGGGTTGCGTCGGGAGCGTGAAGCCGAAGGCTTCCGCGAAGGCGTTCATGGCGGTCTCGTCGGAGGGATCGAGGCGCAGGTTGACCATGCCCCGGTGCGGGCGCTCGGCCAGCGTCACGCCGGCCGCGCCGCGGCTCGCTTCGGCGCGTCCGTCGAGGCCGAGATGCGCGAGCGGGCTTTGCCTGAGATAGGCCTCAACCACGGAGCCGCTCCCCGTCCGGGTCCAGGAACACCGGGCGCGTGATGGTGCAGGCCACGGTCTTGCCGCCGGCCAAGGGGGAGAGCAGCTTGTGCCCCATCTTGGCGCGCCCGCCCTTCACCAGCGCGAGCGCGATGGAACGCTCCAGGTTGGGGCTGTAATAGCTCGAGGAGACATGGCCGACCATGGTCATGGGCGGCTTGTCGCGTAGGGTCTCGACCAGTTGCGCGCCCTCGGGCAGGACCTCGTTCGGGTCCTCGGTCAAGAGGCCGACCAGTTGCTTGCGGTCGGGTTTCAGCATGTCCGGGCGGGTGAGCGAGCGCTTGCCGACGAAGTCCTTCTTCTTGGACACGATCCAGTCCATGCCGAGATCCAGCGGCGTCACCGAGCCGTCGGTCTCCTGGCCGACGATGATGAAGCCCTTCTCGGCGCGCAGCACGTGCATGGTCTCGGTGCCGAAGGAGGTGATGTTGTACTTCTCGCCCGCGGTCATGACCGCCTGCCAGAGCGCCAGGCCGTAGCTCGCCGGCACGTTGATCTCGTAGCTCATCTCGCCGGTGAATGAGACCCGGAACACCCGCGCCCTGATGCCGGCGACCGTGCCCTTGGCCCAGCCCATGTGCGGCAGCGCGTTGGTCGAGAGCTCGATGTCGTCGGTGAGTTCGGCCAGCAGCCTGCGCGCGTTGGGTCCGGAGAGCGAGACCGTGGCGAACTGCTCGGTCACGCTGGTCAGGCGGACCTCGAGCTCGGGCCATTCGGTCTGCAGGTACTCCTCGAGATGCTGCAGCACCGGCGCCGCGTTGCCGGTCGTGGTGGTCATCAGGTAGTGGTGCTCGCCCAGGCGCGCGGTCACGCCGTCGTCCATGACCATGCCGTCCTCGCCCAGCATCAGGCCATAGCGGCACTTGCCGACCTCGAGCTTGGACCAAGCGTTGGTGTACATGCGGTTGAGGAACTCGGCCGCGTCCTTGCCTTGGATGTCGATCTTGCCCAGCGTCGAGGCGTCGACCACGCCGAGCGAGTCGCGCACCGCCTTGACCTCGCGGTTGACGGCGTCGTGCATGGATTCGCCGGGCCGCGGGTAATACCAGGGCCGCTTCCACTGGCCGACGTCCTCGAAGGGCGCGCCGTTGCGCTCGTGCCAGGCGTGGATCGGCGTCTTGCAGGTGGCATCGAGCAGGTCGTCGACATCGCGGCCGGCGAAGGCGCCGAAGGTGACCGCGGTATAGGGCGGGCGGAAGGTGGTGACGCCCACTTCCGGGATCGGCCGGCCGAGCGTCTCGGCGATGATGCCGATGGCATTCACGTTGCTGGTCTTGCCCTGATCGGTGCCCATGCCGGTGGTGGTGTAGCGCTTGATGTGCTCGATCGAGCGGTAGCCCTCGCGCAGCGCCAGCTTGAGGTCGTCGGCGGTGACGTCGTTCAGCAGGTCGACGAAGTGCTTGCCGCCCTGGCCGAGCGGCTTGTCCGAGGGCACCAGCCACTGCCAGCGCGCCGGCAGGAAGGTTGCGTCGCCGGCTTTGGGCACCTTCTTCTTGCGCCCCTTGGGCTTGAACCCGGCGGCCTTGGCCGCATCCTGGCCGGCGGCGAAACCTTGGGCCAGACAGGAGGCCAGGCCGAAGGCGCCGTTGCAGGCGCCCGCCGAGCGCTCGGCCTGAGCCGACTCGCCGGGCACGAAGCAGCCCCGCGCCTGGTCGAAGACCACCTTGCCGCGCGACTGGCTGAACAGGTGCACCGTCGGGTTCCATCCGCCCGAGACGGCAAGCAGATCGCAGTCGAGCGCCTCGGCTTCGCCTTCGATGCGCGTGCCGTCCGCGCTGATCCGGGCGACCCGGACCCCGGCGATCCGCTTGCCGCCGCGCGTCCCGACGATGGCGTGGCCGGCGAGCACGGGCAGGCCGTCGGCCTCCGCGCGCTCCGAGGCCGGCCCTTCCGGCTCGGGCCGCAGGTCGACGATACCGGCGATCTCGATGCCCGCGGCGGCCATGTCGAGGGCGGCGTGGTAGGCGCCGTCGTTGTTGGTGAAGACGACCGCCTTGGAGCCCGGCTTGACGGCGTAGCGGTTGAGGTAGGTTCGGCAGGCTTCGGCCAGCAGGATGCCCGGGCGGTCGTTGTCGCGGAACACCAGGGGCCGCTCGATCGCGCCGGTGGCGAGCACCACCTGGTTCGCGCGCAGCTTCCACAGGCGTTGGCGCGGCAGGCGATCCGGCTTCTCGACCAGATGGTCGGTGACCCGCTCGATGAGGCCGATGAAGTTGTGATC
>JACZWN010000221.1 GCA_022572105.1 Pseudomonadota bacterium
AGCGCCGGACAGGGCGCCAGGGGGGGGTCGGGCCCCGGGGGGGCCCCCGCCATGACCTTCCAACTGCCGGTCCATATCGGCGACGTGCTCTGCGTCTATGTGGACATCGCGCGCATCGGCCGGACCTCGATCGCGACCTGGGTCGAGGCCTGGGCCCTACGGCACCGGTTCGGCGAGCGGGTCCGGGTCACCGAGGGCGAGTTCGTCTACGTTGCGATCGACGCCGAGGGCCGGCCGCGCCCGGTGCCCAAGGACGAGGGAGCATGAGGAAAAACCTTGCCGTTGCGGCGCTGCTGAGCGGCCTCGCCGCGGTCCCGATGGCGGCGCCGGCGTGGGCCGGGGAGGCCGACGTGCTGCGCGCCGAGGCGCTGGCCGAGAACGGCGGCGCCTGGCGCTTCCGCGTCACCGTGGCCCACGGCGATACCGGCTGGGACCACTACGCCGACAAGTGGGACGTGCTGGCGCCGGATGGCACCGTGCTGGGCACCCGGGTGCTGCTGCATCCCCACGAGACCGAGCAACCTTTCACCCGCGCCCTCGGCGGCGTCAAGATCCCGGAAAACGTGGCCGAGGTGACGCTGCGCGCCCACGATAGCGTGCACGGCTACGGCGGCCATGAGGTGACGGTCAAGCTGTCTCGCTGAGCCGCCGATCGGACCGGGCCTAAAGCCCTTCCTCCTCCAAGAGCTTGCGCCATTCGCCGAGCCAGCTGAGCTCGTCCAGGAACACCATCAGGCGCACGCAGAGCGCCGCCGACTGGGGCACCTCCGAGGCCCCCGAGGCCCAGCGGCGCACGGTCCGGTCGTTGACCTCGAGTTCCTTGGAGAGCGCCGTCTGCCACCCGTGCCGGCCGTAGAGGCGCGAGCAATAGAGCCGCAGCTCGTCCCGGGTCATGGACGGGGTTCGGGTGTCGTCGCGGGCCATGGTCGTCTCTACCTCGGCGGAGCGGTTCTTCGTGAATGCGTGGGGCCAGTATAGGACGCAAGGTCCTAACGCTTGGTTATTAGGGCGCCCAGCCCTAGAATCGTCAGGACGTCATGACCAAAAAACGGCGTATTAGGGCAATATAGCCTAGGAAATATTAAGTAATCGTCCGCATTGAAAAGAAATCAGGAGGTATATACAATTGTATCGAAAATAATACTTGTATTCTCCGGCCGCGAGTGCTATATAGGAGTCAGTTGCATGAGGCCGGGACGCGCGGTGTGCCCAAGACCGCGGCCGGGCCTCGATCGAAGAGATCCGATAGCGGGGTCTCCGTACTACAGCGCTCCAAACGAGGGAAAGGGCCGCAAACGCCTCCAGCGGCCCTTTCCTTTTGTGCGCTCAAGTTCGGCGGCCGGCGCGAGGCTGTAGCCCCCGCGGGCCCGACCGGCATCGCTAAATCCAAGGCGTTCCGGTCACACCGAGTAGTACATCTGGAACTCGACCGGGTGCGGGGCGTGCTCGAAGGTGAAGATCTCCTCCCACTTGAGCTCCAGGTAGGCGTCGATCTGATCCTTGGTGAAGACGTCGCCGGCGAGCAGGAAGTCGTGGTCCGCCGCCAGCGTCTCGACCGCCTGGCGCAGCGAGCCGCACACCGTCGGCACGTCCTTGAGCTCCTCGGGCGGCAGGTCGTAGAGGTTCTTGTCGATGGGATCGCCCGGGTGGATCTTGTTCTGGATGCCGTCGAGCCCGGCCATGAGCATGGCCGCAAACGCCAGGTAGGGGTTCGCCGCCGGGTCTGGGAAGCGCACCTCGACGCGCTTGGCGTTGGGGCTGGCGCCGAGGGGGATGCGGCAGCCCGCCGAGCGGTTGCGGCTCGAATAGGCGAGCAGCACTGGCGCCTCGAAGCCCGGGACCAACCGTTTGTAGCTGTTGGTCGTCGGGTTCGAGAAGGCGTTTAGGGCGCGCGCGTGCTTCATGATGCCGCCGATGTAGTAGAGCGCGGTCTCCGACAGCCCGGCGTAGCCGTCGCCGGCGAAGACCGGCTTGTCGGCCTTCCAGATCGATTGGTGCACGTGCATGCCCGAGCCGTTGTCGCCGTAAACCGGCTTGGGCATGAAGGTCGCGGTCTTGCCGTAGGTATGGGCGACGTTGTGCACCACGTACTTGTAGATCTGCGTGTTGTCGGCGGTGCGCACCAGGGTGTTGAACTTGATGCCGAGCTCGTGCTGCGAGGGCGCGACCTCGTGGTGGTGCTTCTCGATCTCGAGGCCCATCTCGGCCATCACGGTGAGCATCTCGGCGCGCAGGTCGGTGCTGGCATCGACCGGCGGAACCGGGAAATAGCCGCCCTTCACGGCCGGCCGGTGGCCGATGTTGCCCTCCTCGAAGGTCGCGCCCGACATGTAGGGGCCTTCCTCCGAGGTGAACTCGAAGAAGCAGTGGTTCATGTCGACCTTGAAGCGCACGTCGTCGAACACGAAAAACTCGGCCTCGGGGCCGAACATCGCGGTGTCGCCGATGCCGGTGGACTGCAAATAGGCCTCGGCCTTCCTGGCGGTCGAGCGCGGGTCGCGGCCGTAGGGTTGGCCGGTATCGGGCTCGGCGATGTCGCAGAACAGAATCAGCAGCGGTTGCGCCGCGAAGGGGTCCATCACCGCGGTCGAGAGGTCGGGGACCAGCGTCATGTCGGATTCGTTGATCGCCTTCCAGCCGGCGATCGAGGAGCCGTCGAACATGACTCCCTCGGTCAGCGCGTCCTCGTCGACGGCGACCGTGGCCATCGCCAGGTGCTGCCACTTGCCGCGCGGGTCGGTGAACCGGTAATCGACGTACTTGACGTCGTTTTCCTTCATCATTTCGAAGATTTTCTTGGGATCGGACATGTCGCGTGTTTCCCCGTTTTTCGATGTCTGTGGCTCGAGGGTTCGTGGCGCACCGCCCGGGGCGGCGCTCCCGGCCCTTATAGCAAGGACCTCACACGGCGTCGGCGCCGCGCTCACCGGTTCGGATGCGGATCGCCTCGTCGATCGCGCTGACGAAGATCTTGCCGTCGCCGATGCGCCCGGTGTGGGCGGCCTGCTGGATCGCCTCGATGGCGCGCTCGACCAGGTTGTCGTCGAGGACCACCTCGACCTTGACCTTGGGCAGGAAGTCGACGACGTACTCGGCGCCGCGGTACAGCTCGGTGTGACCCTTCTGGCGGCCGAAGCCCTTGGCCTCGGTCACGGTGATGCCCTTGATCCCGACCTCGTGGAGCGCCTCCTTCACCTCGTCGAGCTTGAAGGGCTTGATGATCGCTTCGATTTTCTTCATGTCGCGGCTCTCTATCGTCCTATCGTCTCGGGTGTTGAGGATTCATGAACGGGTGGCGGCGCGCGCGAGGCTGCGGCCGCTGTCCCGTCCATCGCAGGGATCGTGCCAATCGGACACGGCCCGAAGCCTATCCGTTAAAGCTTTGAATTCGCGCGATAATCCCCAGGCCGGTGATCGGGTCGAGCGGCGCGCCCCCGGATCGGCTGCCTAAGGATTAGGCAATCTGCCCGAATCGTCGGCAGGTTGCTGTTATTACGCCGCGGCGCGCTCGGCCAGCCAGGTGCGGATGCGGTCCATGGCCGCGCGGATGTTGTCCACGGAGTTGGCGTAGGAGAGGCGCAGGTAGCCCTCGCCGAAGCGTCCGAAACTGGTCCCGGCGACGGTCGCGACACCGGCCTCCTCGAGCAGCTTGACCTCCAGCTCCTTGGCCGCGATGCCGGTCCCGGTGATGTTCGGGAAGGCGTAGAAGGCGCCGCCCGGGGCGATGCAGGAGATCCCCGGGATCGCGTTCAGCTCCTCGATCACGACCCGGCGCCGGGCCGCGAAGGCGGCGACCATCTCGGTGACCGGCGCCTGCGGTCCGGTGAGGGCAGCGATGCCGGCCCATTGGGTGGGCGCGTTGACGCAGGAGTGGCAGTTGATGGCCAGGCGCGTCGCGCCCTCGATCAGCCGCCGGGGCCAGACGGCGTAACCCAGCCGCCAGCCGGTCATGGCGTAGGTCTTGCTCCAGCCGTCGAGCAGGATCACCTGATCGCGGATTTCGGGATAGTGCAGCAGGCTCGCGTGCGCCTGTCCGTCGTAGAGCATCTGGCTGTAGATCTCGTCCGAGAGGACCGCAACCTGCGGGTGGCGCGCGAGCCCCGCGGCCAGCTTGTCGACCTCCGCGCGCGGGGTCACGCCGCCGGTCGGGTTGGCCGGCGAATTGAGGATGATGAGGCGCGTGGCCGGCGTGATGCGCGCCAGCACGTCTTCGGCCGAAAACGCGAAGCCGTTCTCCTCCAAAAGCGGGATCGGCACCGGGGTCGCGCCGCTGAAGGCGATGATCGACTCGTAGATCGGAAAGCCCGGGTTCGGATAGAGGATCTCGGCGCCGGGCTCGCCGAAGATCAGCGCGGCGAAAAAAATGGTCACCTTGCCGCCCGGGACGGCGAGCACCAGGTCCGGATCGATTTCGACGCCCAGGCGGCGCTCGATGTCGGCGGCGACGGCTGCGCGCAGCTCCGGGATGCCGTTCGCCGGGGTATAGCCGTGGTGGCCGTCCCTGAGCGCCTTGACGGCGGCTTCGACGATGTGCTCGGGGGTCTGGAAATCCGGCTGTCCGATGCCGAGATTTATGATCGAGCGGCCGTCCGCCTCGAGCGCCTTGGCGCGCGCCAGGACCTCGAAGGCGCTTTCGGTGCCGATGCGGCCCATGGCCGCGGCGGGTTTGAGCATGGCCGTGTCTCCCTGCCCGAAGCCTAAGCCTTCGTGGCCGCCGGGGACAAGCCGCGCGCCGCGCTTGACGGGTCTCGGGGCGGGTGATTTAACACCGGTGCCGCTCGGCCTCCCTCCGCGACGGGGCGGGGTCGGCGGGAACCTTCCCGATGGTGGCTGTAGCTCAGTTGGTTAGAGCGCCTGGTTGTGGTCCAGGAGGTCGTGGGTTCAATTCCCATCAG
>JACZWN010000222.1 GCA_022572105.1 Pseudomonadota bacterium
TCGACCTCGCCACCGATGGCGAGGAGGGGCATTTTCTGGGCTCCACCGAAAGCTATGACGCGATCGTCCTCGACCTGGGCCTGCCCGAGATTGACGGGCTCACCGTGCTCGACCGCTGGCGCAAGGAGGGCAAGACCACGCCGGTCCTCGTCCTGACCGCGCGCGATAGCTGGTCGGACAAGGTCGCCGGACTGGACGCGGGCGCCGATGATTATGTCGCCAAGCCGTTCCAGACCGAGGAACTGATCGCCCGCCTCCGCGCGCTGATCCGGCGTGCCAGCGGCAATGCCTCGTCCGAACTGACGGCAGGCGATGTTCGCCTCGACACCCGCTCGGGCAAGGTCACGCGTGCCGGCGAGCCGGTGAAGCTGACTGCGCAGGAATATAAGCTGCTTAGCTATCTGCTCCATCACAAGGGCAAGGTGGTCAGCCGCACCGAGCTGATCGAGCATATCTACGACCAGGATTTCGACCGCGATTCCAACACTATCGAAGTGTTCGTGACGCGCATCCGCAAGAAGCTGGGCCAGGATGTGATCACCACCATCCGGGGTCTGGGCTACAGCCTGGACGATCCGTCGGCGGGCGGCGCGGCGGCCTGATCCGGGCATTTGCGTGAAGGACGATCACACCTCGCGCCTGACGCGGCGTACGGGATCGCTGTCGCGCCGCATGATCCTGATCGCCGCGGGGTGGATCATGGTCCTGCTGGCCGGCGGCGGTTTCGCCCTCGACCGGGTGCTGGTGTCCGCGATCACGCAGAATTTCGACGATCGTTTGGCCTATGTCCTGCGTTCGCTGCTCGTCTCGGCGGAGATCCAGCAGGGCGAAGTATGGTTCAGCCGCGAGCCGGCCGATCAAGCGTTTCTTGAACCTGGGTCGGGCGTCTATTGGCAGGTCTCTGCTCCGGGGCGCGAAGCCTTTCCCTCGCGCTCGTTATGGGATCGCCAGCTTGCCTATGGCACGCGTCACAATGACGATGCCATCCACACCTATAACAGCAGCCAGTTCCCGGATGAAAAGCTGCGCATCGTCGAACGCGATGTGAAGCTGCCCGGTTCGGATGTGCGCTGGCGTTTCCAGGTCGCGCAAAGCCGGCAAGGGCTGGATGCTCAGATTGCTGCGTTAAGGCGGACGCTGGTGCGCAGTTTCGCACTGCTCGGCATCGGCCTGTTGTTGATGGCGGCGTTCCAGACCTTTTATGGGCTACGTCCCTTGCGCCGCGTGCGCGAGGAAATCGCGGCGATGCGCGCGGGCAAGGCCAATCGGGTGTCGGATGCCATGCCCAACGAGGTCGCGCCGATGGTCGAGGAACTGAACGCGCTGATCGAACATAATGAGCGCCAGGCCGAGGAGGCGCGGCGTCATGCGGGCAATCTGGCGCATGCGCTCAAGACCCCGCTGACCGTCATCATGAACGCCGCGACCGCACGCGCCGACGATCTGGCCGATACCGTCATTCGCGAGGCGCGGACGATGCGGCGGCAGGTCGATCACCATCTGGCGCGCGCGCGTGCGGTCGGCCGGCGGGGATCGGCTCACAGCCGCGCCGAAGTCTGGCCCAGCCTGGAATCGGTCGAGCGCGCGGTGGGGCGGCTCTATCGCCATGTCCGTATCGATGTGGACGGACCGAAGGATCTCGTCGTCCATGTCGAGCGCCAGGACCTGGACGAAATGCTCGGCAATCTGGTCGAGAACGCGGCCAAATATGGCGGCGGCAGCGTCTTCGTGACAGTGGCGGCGCAGGCCGGCTTCGTCGAAATCCTAGTCGAGGATGACGGCACCGGTATTCCCGAGAACGAACGTGTGCGCATCTTCGATCGCGGCGTGCGGCTGGATACGGGGAAGCCGGGCACGGGCCTGGGCCTCGCCATCGTCCGCGACGTGGCGGACGCCGGCGGCCAGATCTTCAACCCCCATTTCACCTAAGACGGGCCCCATTTCACCTAGGCGGCCCGCCCTCAGGGCGCTGAGGCGCCCAACGCGGCGCCGAATTGGGGGCTCACCACCTTGCCGCCGCCACCGCGGCACGGCAGGCTGGGGCCATGGGGACCTGGCGCCGCGCCGCGCTTTTCGCCTTCGCCCTGGCCATCGCCAAACAGGTCGCGACCTGGGCCGACGGCCACTTCAATCCCGTCTTCTTCTGCGGCCCCTACGGCTACGGCAAGACGCACCTGCTGAACGCCATCGCCTGGGAGGCCCAGCGCCTGCGCCCCGCCGACGATGCGGTAGAACTTGAGATCGCTGCCGCACATGCCCGAGGCCTTGATCTCGAGCACCACCTCGCCGGGCCCGGGCGCCGGGTCCGGAAAGTCCCGGATCTCCAGCTTCCGCCCACCCAGAAACACCACGCCGCGCATGACTTGCGTCCTCCCCTGAGTTTTCCTGCCGCCCACTCTCGCCCAATCCCACGGCCCGGCGCAACGCCGCCGTGGTGAGTTCGCGCCTGGAGCGCGTGAGCATAAAGCACGTCTGAGTTGGGACGTGGTCCTGCCGTGCCAAATATCAGCCATCGACCGCGGCCGCCGACAAACCGCTTCGAGAGCCCCGGCCGGAGGCCGGCATCAATTTTTCGCGAGATCGTCTCGAAATCGCCGATCGGTTCACCAATTGGAACGGCGACGCGACGGACCGAGTGTCGGTTCGGCGTGTATATTGAGCTTCGCCGACCGCATGGCCCGGCAACGTTCGTTCGGAGGTTCGTTCTCATGCCTCGACGTCGCTTGCGCGCCGTTCTCGCCGTGGCCCTGGCGCTGTCCGCGGCTCTGTCTCTCGGCGCTGCATCCCGATCCGGTGCCGCCGAGGACGGGCTCGAGGTCGCGACCTTCGCCGGCGGCTGTTTCTGGTGCGTGGAAGCCGATTTCGACGCCGTGCCCGGCGTGGTGCGCACGGTCTCCGGCTATACCGGCGGCACGCTGGCGGACCCGACCTACAAGCGGGTCACCACCGGCGGCACCGGGCACCGCGAGGCGGTGCAGATCTTCTACGATCCGAAACGGGTCGCTTACGCGGCGCTGGTCGAGATATTCTGGCGCAGCGTCGATCCGACCGACGGCGGCGGCCAGTTCTGCGACCGGGGCGAGAGCTACGAGACCGCCATCTTCGCCAACTCGCCGGAACAGAAGCAACAGGCGGAAGCCTCCAAGCGCGCGCTTGAGGGCTCCGGCGTCCTGAACCGGCCCGTGGTCACCCCGATCGAGGCCGCCGGGCCGTTCTATCCGGCCGAGGACTACCATCAGGATTATTACCGGAAGAATCCGCTGCGCTACGGGTTCTACCGCTACGGCTGCGGCCGCGACGCGCGGGTCGAGGAGCTCTGGGGCGAGGACGCGTACCGCGGCATCGCGACGCACTAGCGTTCCGACTCCAACATTTCGTACCTGAGCGGCGGAAAAAGGATTCACCACAGAGGCACAGAGAAGCAACAAGCGAACCACGAAGACACCACGGCATGAAAGAATATTTGGTTTGCGCGCTTCGCGCGCCTAATTCCCCTTCGTGCTCTTCGTGTCTTTGTGGTTCATCAATTATTTTCTCTGTGTCTCTGTGCCTCTGTGGTGAGTCTTTTCTTCGTGTCTCACGCCTGCCGAAGTCGTACGGCGCGCAGGTTGTGGTGAAAATTCAACAGCCGACATCAGGATCGATCTACAACTAGGTCCCCGGCGCCATCACCTTGCGCAGCACGTGCCGGCGGTTTCTGGTGTAGGGGCGGACCTGCTCGGGCCAGCGTCCGGACTCCACCGCCTCGGCCCATTCCCGGCTGACCAGCACCTCGGGGCTCTCGATCTCGTAGAACGCGGTGTATCGGGGCTCGCCCTCGGCGGCGACGCTGCGCTCCTGGCCGCCCATGCTCATGGTCAAGGGCTCGGCGCTCAGGCGCGTGACCGAGAGAACGCCGGGCACCTTCAGGAGGTTCGGCACGTGCTCGGTGTCGTAGACCTCGTTGAACAGCGCCTCCTTGTCGGGCTCGACGTCCATGCTGGCGATGAACAGGTATGTCGTCGTGATCGGCATGGGCCGCCTCCTTATCTCTTTCTGTCGCCCAGGCGCCGTTCGATCCGCCGGGTCCGCCGAAATAAACGGTGCCCGGTCCCGATTGTCAAACCGGCAACCCGCTTCGCGGCGTCTCGATCCTTGACATCGCCATCTTTAACACCGCCGTCTTTGACATCGCCTGCCGGGTCGTATTGGCTGCAAAGGGGTCCGGCACGATCGATCTAATACCAAGGAGCGTTGATATTAGGTGGCGGCAACCGGACCCGGTCGCGGCGCGGGCGCCGGGCGGGCGCGGGTCGACCGCGAGGGATGGACGGCGGGCGGTTATCGTTTGTGTCCGGGCGTCTGTGTCCGCGATGGATCGTGCGCCGATAAGGAGCGGAGGCAAAGATGGCGGGTTTCGAGGATTACGAGACCTACGACGGACTGGGTTTGGCCGAGCTCGTGCGCGCCAAGGAGGTGGCGCCCACGGACTTGCTCGAGGCCGCGATCGCGCGCGTCGAGCGCCACAATCCGGCGCTCAACGCCGTCGTCCACGAGATGTACGACGCGGCCCGGCGCGCCATCGCGGACGGCCTGCCGGAGGGTCCCTTCACCGGCGTGCCCTTCTTGCTGAAGGACCTGGGCGCGCTCACCAGCGGTGCGCCGACCACCAACGGCAGCCGCCTGTTCGCCGGCTACGTCGCCGACCACGACAGCGAAATCATCCGTCGCTACCGCGCCGCCGGTCTGGTCGTCATCGGAAAGACCAACACCCCGGAATTCGGCCTGAACGTCACCACGGAGCCGGTGATGCACGGTCCAGCCCGGAACCCCTGGGACCCTGGGCGCAATCCGGGCGGTTCCAGCGGCGGG
>JACZWN010000223.1 GCA_022572105.1 Pseudomonadota bacterium
GCGCCGGAAGTCGCCCTCCACGGCGGTGACGCCGGCCGGCAGCAGGCTCTTGCCGCGCTCCAACGCGCGGCGTGCGCCGTTGTCGAGGACGAGGCTGCCCGCGGGGTTCAGGCTGCCCGCGATGTAGCGCTTGCGCGCGGTCAAGGGCGCGACCTGCGACAGGAACCAGGTCGCCCGCGCGCCGGCATCGATCGCGGCCAGCGGGTGCGGCGCCCGGCCGTCGGCGATCACCATGCGGCAGCCGGCGGCGACCGCGATGCGCGCGGCGGCCAGCTTGGTCACCATGCCGCCGGAGCTGTGCCCGGGCGGCGCGGTCCCGGCCATGGCCTCGATCTCGGGCGTGATCTTGGGCACCTCGGGGACGAAGGTGGCGTCGGGCTTGATGCGCGGGTCGGCGCTGTAGAGGCCGTCGATATCGGACAGCAGAACCAGCAGGTCGGCGTTCATCATGGCGGCCACGCGCGCGGCCAGGCGGTCGTTGTCGCCGAAGCGGATCTCGCTGGTCGCCACGGTGTCGTTCTCGTTGATGACCGGGACCGTGCCGAGGCGCAGCAGCGTGTTGAGCGTGCTGCGCGCGTTCAGGTGCCGGCGCCGCTCCTCGGTGTCGTCGAGGGTGAGCAGCACCTGGGCCACGGTGATGTCGTGGCGGGCCAGGGCCTCCAGATAAGCGTGGGCCAGGCGCACCTGCCCGGTCGCGGCGGCGGCCTGGCTCTCCTCGAGCCTGAGCTTGCCCGGGGTCAGCCCCAGGTGGCGGCGGCCGACCGCGATCGCGCCCGAGGACACCAGGATCACCTCCGAGCCGTCCCGGACCAGCCCGGCGATATCGTCGGCGAGCGCGTTCAGCCAGGTGCGGTGGATCGTGCCCGCCTCCGGTTCGACCAGCAGCTTCGAACCGATCTTGACCACGATGCGCTTGGTCCCGGTCAGGCCGCGGGCGGCCTGGGCGCTCATTTCGAATCGTCCCACGGCTGGACGTCGCCGGTTGCAGGCGCCGTGGCCGGCCGCGTGGCGGCGCGGTGCGCCTGGACATGGGTCAGCAGGACGCCGAGCAGGCCGGGCAGGCCCGCGCCGGTGGCGCCGGAGATGCGCAGGATCCGCCCCGGCGCACAGCCCGCGGCCTCGGCCAGCACGACCGCCCGGGCCTCGATCGCGTCCTGGTCGAGAATATCGATCTTGTTGAGGGCGACGAGCTCCGGCTTGTCGGCGAGGTCCGCGCCGTAGGCGGCGAGCTCGGCGCGCAGCGTGTGGTAGGCGCCGGCCACGTCCTCCTCGGCGCCGTCGACCAGATGCAGCAGCACGCCGCAGCGCTCGACGTGGCCGAGGAAGCGGTCGCCGAGGCCGGCGCCTTCGTGCGCCCCTTCGATCAGGCCGGGGATGTCGGCCAGGACGAAGGCCTCGCCGCCCGCCTCGACCACGCCGAGCACCGGGTGCAGGGTGGTGAAGGGATAGTCGGCGACCTTCGGCCGGGCGTGCGAGACCGCCGCGAGCAGGGTCGACTTGCCGGCGTTGGGCAGGCCGACCAGGCCGGCGTCGGCGATCAGCTTGAGGCGCAGCCAGACCCAGCGCTCCGCGCCCGGCCAGCCCGGATCGGCGCGGCGCGGCGCGCGGTTGGTCGACGATTTGTAGTGCGCGTTGCCGAAACCGCCATCGCCGCCCTCGGCCAAGATCACCCGCTGGCCCGGCTCGGTCAGGTCGGCGATCACCTCGGACTTGTCCTCGCTCAGCACCTGGGTGCCGACCGGGACCTTGACCACCGCCGGCTCGCCGGCGGCGCCGGTCATGTTCTTGCCCCTGCCGTGGGCGCCGGTGCGCGCCTTGAAGTGCTGCCGGTAACGGTAGTCGATGAGCGTGTTCAAGGCCGGCACAGCCTCGACCAAGACATCGCCGCCGCGCCCGCCGTCGCCGCCGTTGGGGCCGCCGAACTCGACCGATTTCTCGCGCCGGAAGCTCAGGCAGCCGCGCCCGCCGTTGCCGCTCTTAATAAAGATCTTGGCCTCGTCCAGGAACTTCATGTTTCTTGTTGCCGACTATTGGTATCGGGTCTATCGGTATCGGGCTCGGTCGATGCCGTCTCTCACGCGCCATCTCTCACTCGCCGTCTCTCACTCAATGAAAAAGGGGAATGGCCAGCCATTCCCCCGGAAACCGTCCATACCCCCCTTTTGCGAGGGCCGGGGCTGCGCTCAGCCCGGCGGCTCCACCGAAACATAGGTCCGCCCGCGCGCCTTGCGGGCGAAGCCGATCTTGCCCTCGACGAGGGCAAAGAGGGTGTGGTCCCGGCCCATGCCGACGTTGGCGCCGGGATGAAACTTGGTGCCGCGCTGGCGCACGATGATGGCGCCGGGGTTCGCGAGCTCGCCGCCGAACAGCTTGACGCCCAGGCGCCGGCCCGCCGAATCGCGGCCGTTGCGCGATGAGCCGCCCGCCTTCTTGTGAGCCATGGCGCGTTACTCCTCTTTCTTCGCCGCCGTCTTGGCAGCGTTCTTGGCCGGCGCCTTCTTGGCCGGTGCCTTCTTGGCTGCGGCTTTCTTTGCCGGCGCCTTCTTCGGGGCGGCCTTCTTGGCCGGCGGCGACTCGGCCGGGGTCTTCTTGGGGGCCGCCTCCGCCCGCTCCGGGGCCGGTTGCTCCGGGGCCGGTTGCGCCGGGGCGGGCTTGGCCTTCGCGGCCTTGGCCTGGCTCGGCTTCTTGCCGCCGGTCAGAATCTCGGTGACGCGCAGCACGGTCTCGTGCTGGCGGTGGCCGTTGCGCCGGCGATGGTTTTTGCGCCGCTTCTTCTTGAACACGATGATCTTGTCGGCGCGGGCCTGCTCGAGCACCTCGGCGGCGACCGCGGCGCCTTCGACGAGCGGCGCGCCGATGGTCAGGCCGTCCTCGCCTCCGACCATGAGCACCGAGCCCAACTCGACCGTGTCGCCGGGCTCGCCCGCGATCTTCTCGATCCGGAGGACGTCGTTCGGGGCGACCTTGTACTGCTTGCCGCCGGTTTTGATGACTGCGAACATGCGCGCTTTTTTAGAAGAGTTAGGGCGTAAGCATAAGGGGCCGCAGACCGTTAGGCCTGCGGCCGACGGCGCGGACTATAGCGCCCGGACCCGGCCTGTCAACGCTTTTCCCGGTGTTATCAGGCGCTTCGCTGGGGTGCTTTCGAGCCGCTTACGGCCAGGGTCCGCGTCGCCGGGCCGCCCGCTTCATAGCCCCGGGCGACGAGCCGCCCGCTCGCCGGTTCGGCGATCATGACGAGGCGCGTGGTCGGGTTGAGCACCGGTGCCTGGAGCCAAGCGAAATCGGCTCCGGCATCGGCTTGGCGCGCCGTCATCAGTTCCTGCCGGGCGTGGCTCTCCTGGCCGCGCGGCGCGCCGCCGCCAAAACCCGGGGCGGTCCAGTGGTTGGCCGCCGCCGCCGGCTGAGCGCGCACGAAGGCTTGGCGTTCCAGCCGCTCGATGACGCAACCCTGCCCCGGGCCCGGACCGCTCAGGAGGAAGATCGTCGGCACCGCCAGCGGCGTTTCCACGAGCAGGGCTTTGGCCGAGCGGTAATCGGCGCAGGTCTCGAACGCCCGGCGCAGCAGATGCGCGGGCGGCAGCCCGGCCGCGCGCCAGACGCGCCCCCGGTTGAGTGCCCAGTCGAGCGGCATGACCGGGGTGCGCCGGCGCATGGGCGCCTGGTGGAAGGCGGCGGCGAAGCGCCCGGGGGCGAGCCCCTGCACGCAGCCGACGAAGCCCGGCCAGGTCAGATTGATCCACGGGCCCGCGGGCCCGGCGATGCGGGCCGCGACCAGGTTCGCGCCGAGGCCGTCGAAGCGCCAGTCCAGAACCCGGATCAGCCGGTTGCCCCCGCCATCGGGCGCCGGCCCCACGGCGCTCGTGCAGCCCCACTCGTGGTTGACGTTGAGGAAGTAGGCGCCCGGCACGCCGAGGCTGCGGGCGACCGCGTGGACCTCGTCGAGGTAGGGGTTGGCGTGCTTTTCCAGCCAGCGGCGCGAGAGTCGATCGCCGAGTCTGACCGCAAGCGCGGGATAACCCGCCTTTGCCAGGTCGAGCAGCGCCTCGGCGCGCCGCCGCTCGGCCTCGAGCAGGGCGAGCGCGTACCCGGCGCCGAGGTCGACGACCGGGATTTCGGGCAAGTCGCGTTCATCGTAAGCGGGCATGGGATTCATATGGGCATGGGATTCACGTAGTAATGGGCCGGACAGCCTGCCAAGACGCCCCGAGGCGCCGTGCGCCTCACACCGGCCGCTCGCCTGCGATGGTGACCCGGTGCATGACCCGGCGGAATCCGTGATAGTCGTTGAGCGGATAGTGCTGGGTGCAGCGGTTGTCCCAGATCACGAGCGATCCCGGCTCCCAGTGGAAGCGGCAGGTGAACTCCTCGCGCACCGCGTGGTCGAAGAGGTAGGCGAGCAGGCCCGCGCTCTCGTCCTCGGTCATGCCCGTGAAGCGGACCGTGTGCGCCGGGTTGACGTAGAGCGCCTTGCGGCCGGTGACCGGGTGGCGGCGCACCACCGGGTGCTCGGCGCGCATGGCGGCCGTGTCGCGCCCGGTGCCGGCCATGCTGCCGCTCTCCAGGTGCGCGCCGCGCAGGTGTTCCTTGTTCTTGTCGGCGCTATTGACCGCGCTCAGGCCGTCGAGCATCCGCCGCATGCCGGCCGAGAGGCTCTCGTAAGCCAGGTACATATTGGCGAACAGGGTGTCGCCGCCGATGGGCGGCAGGTCCTTGGCGTAGAGCACGGTGCCCAGGGACGGCGTCTCCAGGTAGGTGGTGTCGCTATGCCAGCAGCCGCCGAAATTGGTGGCCTGCCCGGGTTCCTTGACGATCGCGATGACATCGGGATGCTCCGGCAGCGGTTCGG
>JACZWN010000040.1 GCA_022572105.1 Pseudomonadota bacterium
TGTCATAATGCTCGGTTTCCGGGCACGTCGATGTCAATGTCATGATAGGCCCTTTAGTGAAAGGAGTCACTATGATTCGACATAGGCTCAAGGATGAGCAATGGGATCTGATCTCGGAGTTGTTTTCGGCGACGAAACCGACGGGGCCCCCGCTTCGGGATCGCCCTCCTTGACGGCGAGACTAAGGAACCCGAGTTCGTCTTCAATCGCCCCAAGAAAAAGGGAAACCGAGCACGGTGGCCGCGAACAATAGCTCGCGGCCGCCGCGCCGGACGCCGCCGAGCGACTCCAACAGCTTGTCGCAGACCCGTTTGCGGGTGCTTTGATGAATCATCGCCCACCCCGTCGGCCCCCGTCGGCGCTCCGGATACCTCGGCCGGCCCGCCCGTTTGCCGCCCCGCCCCCAAGGGGCGCCGCCATGCTAACCCAAATCGAGCTCGGCCGTCACCCCTCCGGCTCGAGCGCGCGCCAGCCGATGTCGCGGCGGCAGAAGCCCTCGGGCCAGTCGATGAGATCCACCGCCGCGTAGGCGCGCGCGCGCGCCTCGGCGACCGTGGGCGCGGTGGCGGTCACGTCGAGCACCCGGCCGCCGTCGGCCAGCACGGTCCCGCCCGCGCCGGCCTTGGTGCCGGCGTGGAAGACGACCACGCCGTCGAGCGCGGCCGCCGCCTCGAGGCCGCGGATCTCGCTGCCCTTCTCGTAGGATCCCGGGTAGCCGTTGGCGGCCATGACCACGGTCATCGCCGCCTCGTCGTGCCAGCGCAGGTCCAGGTTGGCGAGCACCCCGTCGGCCGAGGCCATCAGCGCCGGCAGCAGGTCCGACTTGAGGCGCGGCATCAGCACCTGGCACTCCGGGTCGCCGAAGCGGACGTTGAACTCGATCAGCTTGGGGCCCTCCTCGGTGATCATCAGCCCGGCGTAGAGCACGCCCTTGTAAGGCTGGCCCTCGGCCTTCATGGCGGCCACGGTGGGCGTGACGATCTCGTCCATGACCCGCCGCTCCATCTCGGGCGACATCACCGGCGCCGGGGAATAGGCGCCCATGCCGCCGGTGTTCGGCCCGGTCTCGCCGTCGCCGACCCGCTTGTGGTCCTGCGCCGAGGCGAGCGGCAGCACGGTCTCGCCGTCGACGAGCGCGAAGAAGCTGGCCTCCTCGCCGTCCAGGAATTCCTCGATGACCAGGGAGTCGCCGGCCGCGCCGAACTTTTTCTCGACCATGATGGCGTCGATGGCGGCTTCGGCCTCGGCCTGGCTGGTGGCCACCGTGACCCCCTTGCCGGCGGCCAGGCCGTCGGCCTTGATCACGACCGGGACGCCGGTCTCGCGGATGAAGCTCCGGGCGGACCCGGCGTCCACGAAGCGGCCGTACTCGGCGGTCGGCACGCCGTGCTTGGCGCAGAGGTCCTTCACGAAACCCTTGGAGCCTTCGAGCATGGCCGCCGCGGCGCTCGGGCCGAAGGCCTTGATGCCTTCGTCGCTCAGGCGGTCGACCAGGCCGGCGACCAGCGGCGCTTCGGGCCCGACCACGACGAAGTCGACGGCGTTGCCCTTGGCGAAGGCGACCTGTCCCTCGACGTCTTCGGCGCCGATCGGCACGCAGTCCGCTTCCTGGGCGATCCCGGCGTTGCCGGGGGTGCAAAAAAGTCGCTCGCACAGCGGCGAGGCGGCGATCTTCCAGCACAGGGCGTGCTCGCGCCCGCCGCCCCCGACAACCAGGATCTTCATGCTTGGCGCGATCTCCCCATTATACCAAAGGTCGTTGATATTCAGGCCTGGCGGGCCGCGGCCCTCTGGTTTCGGTCCCGGCCGTCTTGTAGCATGGCCGGCGACGACCATGAGTGACTTTTCACCCGCCGATCCGGATTCCGCGCGCGCCGGCGCCAACCTGCCGGTCGTTTCGGTCTCGGAGGTCTCCCAGGCGATCAAGCGGACGCTCGAGGGCAGCTTCGAGTTCGTCCGCGTGCGCGGCGAGATCTCGGGCTTCAAGCGCGCCGCCTCCGGCCACCTCTATCTCTCGCTCAAGGACGAGAACGCGGTCCTGGACGCGGTGTGCTGGCGCGGCACCGCCGGACGCCTCGGGATCGCGCCCGAGGACGGCATGGAGGTGATCGCGAGCGGCCGGATCACGGCCTATCCCGGCCGCTCGCGCTACCAGATCGTGATCGAGCGGATGGAGCTCGCCGGCGAGGGCGCACTGCTCAAGCTGCTCGAAGAGCGCAAGCGCAAGCTCGCGGCCGAGGGGCTGTTCGCCGAGGAACGCAAGCGGCCGCTGCCGTTCCTGCCCGAGGTCATCGGCGTGGTCACCTCGCCCACCGGCGCGGTCATCCGCGACATCCTGCACCGCCTGGCCGACCGCTTCCCGCGCCGGGTGCTCATTTGGCCGGTGCTGGTCCAGGGCGAGGCCGCGGCCGAGCAGATCGCCGCCGCGATCCGCGGCTTCAACCGTTTGGCGCCCGAGGGCGCCGTGCCGCGGCCCGATTTGCTGATCGTCGCGCGCGGCGGCGGCAGCATCGAGGACCTCTGGGCCTTCAACGAAGAGGTCGTCGTGCGCGCCGCCGCCGAGTCCGAGATACCCCTCGTCTCCGGGGTCGGGCACGAGACCGACACCACGCTCATCGACTTCGCCGCCGATCGGCGCGCGCCGACGCCCACGGCCGCGGCCGAGATGGCGGTCCCGGTGCGCAGCGAGCTGGTGAACCAGATCCTGGAGGCGGACCGGCGCCTGCGCGCGGCCGGCCAGCGCTGGCTCGAGGAGCGGCGCACCCTGGTCGAGGGCCTGGGCCGCGGCCTGCCCGACCCGGCGCGGTTGATCGGCGAGATGAGCCAGCGCCTCGACGACCGGGCCGAGCGCCTCGCCAACGCGGTGGCGGCGCTCGTGACCCGGCGCCGCGAGCGCCTCGCCGATCTGGGCGCGCGCCTGCCCGATCCGCGGCGTCAACTGGCGCTCGCCCGCGAGCGTCTGGAAAGCCCGGCGGCGCGCCTGGCGGCGCTGCTCGGAAGGCCGCGTCTCTTGATCGACCGCCGGCAGGCATTGAAAACCCTGGAGCGCGTGCTGGAGAGCACCTCCTACGCGAACGTCCTGCAGCGCGGCTTCGCCGTGGTGCGCGGGCCCGAAGGCGTGATCGCGCGCGCGGCCGGGGTCACGCCCGGCCTGACGCTCGACATCGAGTTCGGCGACGGCCATGCCGCGGCCGTCGGGACCGGCGCGCGGCCGGCGCGCACGCGCGAACCCAAGCCCAGGGCCAAGCGCGCCAAGCCGTCCTCCGGCGACGAGCCCCAGGGGTCCCTACTATGAGAATGGCGCTATGAGAGTGGCGCTATGAAAGCGGCCTTCGCCGCCGCGCTGCTGGCGCTCTCGCTCTCGCTCGCGCTCACCGGCTCGGCGGTCCGGGCCGGGGAGCTCACGCTCGAGGGCAACTTCGTTCAGGGCGGCCTGATCTTCGGACAGGCGGCGCCGGGCGCCCGAGTAACCTTGGAGGGACGCCGCGTTCGCGTCACCGAGGCGGGCCGCTTCATCTTCGGCTTCGGCCGCGATGCCCCGCCCGAGGCCGCGCTCGAGGTGGCCTGGCCCGACGGCCGCGTCGAGACGCGCCGCCTGGCGGTCGCCAAGCGCGACTACAAGATCCAGCGCATCGACGGCCTGCCGCCCAAGATGGTCACGCCGCCCGAGACGGTGCTGGCGCGCATCCGCGCCGAAAACGCGCGCATCGCCGAGGCGCGCGCGGTCGACCGCGCCGAGCCGCTGTTCGAGAGCGGCTTCGTCTGGCCGGTCGAGGGCCCGATCACCGGGGTGTTCGGCAGCCAGCGGGTGCTCAACGGCAAGCCGCGCCGGCCGCACTACGGCATCGATATCGCCGCTCCCGAGGGCACGCCGGTCCGGGCGCCCGCCGACGGCGTGGTCGCAATCGCCGATGACGACATGTACTATACCGGCGGCACGGTGCTCATCGACCACGGCCACGGGCTGACCTCGGTCTACTCGCACATGAAGGAGGTCTGGGTAACGGAGGGCACGCGGCTCAGCCAGGGCGATCCCCTGGGCAGCGTCGGGGCCAGCGGGCGGGTGACCGGGGCGCACCTGGACTGGCGCATCAACTGGTTCGACCAGCGCCTCGATCCGGGACTGCTGGTGCCGCCGATGCCGGCGCCTGGAACCGAGTAGCGGGGCGCGCGGCACGCGGCACGCGGGGCGCCTCAATCCGGGATAAAAATGAAGTTCCTGACACAGCCCCGCGCGTCCCCGTCGGCGCGGCGTTTCACCTGGTGCTCCTCGAAGGAAAAGTGCCGCAGGTTGGTGAGCACGCCGTCGATGAGGGCGAACCCCTGATAATCCATGTCGCGCAGAAGCGCGAACACCTCGTTGACATCCGAATCGGCATGGACCACCTCGTTCTCGATGAACAGGTTGGGCCGCTCGCGGGCAAGCGTCCGGCGGGCACCGAGCAAGGCGGCCTTCTCGTGGCCTTCGATGTCGATCTTGATAAACCCGATGCCGCGATAATCGAGCTCGTCGATCGTCGTGCAGGGCACGGTCAGGCGCGCGGCCGGCCGATCCGTCTCCCGGCCCAGGAAGGCGCCGTTGCTGGACCAGCCCTTGGTGCTTTTGGGGACCACGAGCTCGGCCTCGCCGGTGTGATCGCTGACTGCCATCGGCAATACGGTGACGTTGCCGTCGACGACGGCCCTGAGGCTGCGCAAGGGATAGGGGTTGGGTTCGAAGGCATAGACGTGGCGTGTATAGCGGGCCAGGAAATAGGTGAACATCCCCAGATTGGCGCCCATGTCGAGGCTGTCCTTCCGCGCATCGGTGAGGTAACGCAAGAGCCCCATCTCGGGGTTTTTCCAGAGCATGTATTTGTAGGCGCGAAGCCTGTAATAGCCGCGAAAGGGCACATAGCGAAATTTCAGGTCCTGACGGAACTCGTTGAGCCAGTCGCGAAAATTCTCTTTGGGAAGGCCGACGTCGGCAGGCATGGTGCCAGGTAACCCTTGCTTTCGTCCGGAGCGAAGATTAACCGAAACAACCGAAACGGGCCAGCGGCGATGGCCCCGGGACGAATGACTTTTCAAATCGAAGCGATTTGACTAATACCAACGCCGCAATCCCGGTTGCGCGTGCCCGGACTCGGCACAGGTATGCGCGTATGACGAAAACTCGCCGCGTGGAGCTTGAGGTGTGTCCGTGCCGATGACCGCGCCGATGACCGCGCCGAAGCCCCGCTTGCTCGCTATCTGCTGCGCGTTCTGCCTGCTGCTGCCGCCGATCAGCCTCCTGGCCCCCAAAGCGGTGGTCCTGCTGCTGCTGATCACGGCGGCGCTCGCCTGCCTTGTCGTCTGGCGCGCCGAGCGGCGGGTGCCGCGGCCCGCCCGCGGCGCCGCCATGATGTTCGCGGCTCTACTGCTGGTGTGCGCGATTGCGTCGTTGTGGGGTTTCGCCGTCATCGGCTCGCTTTTCCTGACCTTGCGGATGGGCGCGATTTTCGCCGCGGGACTCGTGCTTTTCACCATCGCCCAAAGCTTCGACGACGGCATGCGGGAGCGGATAGGCCATTGGCTGTTGGCCGGCATCCTGGCGACCCTCGCGATCATGACGGCGGAAATCGCGCTCGATTTTCCTCTGTTCGAGTTCCTCAAGGGACCTGTCCCGGAAGGCGCCAGTCTGGGCGCCCTATTGAACCGGGGTGCGACCGCGCTGGCGATGCTGACCTGGCCGGCCGCCGTCTTGCTCTGGCAACGCGGTCTCGCCTGGGCGGCGCTCGCCCTCCCGGCCCTGGTCGCCGTGATCCTGGGTTCGCTGTCGAGCGGCGCCGCGCTCCTGGGCTTTGTCGCCGGCGGACTGACCGCCTTGGTGGCGCTCGGAAACCGCAAGGCGAGCCGCGCGCTGGTCGTGGCGGCGACGGTCGCGGCGTTCGTTGGAATGCCGTTCGCCGCAAAGCTGATGTACGGGCTTGGATGGCACGAATCGGACTGGCTTGCCGCGTCGGCCCGCCAGCGCGTCGAGATATGGAACTACACCACTCAGTTGATAGAGCGGAAGCCCTGGCGCGGCTGGGGATTCGACGCATCGCGCGCGATTACCGACGCGCGTGCCGATTCCCTGGCGAACGAGTTGCAGCTGCTTCCGTTGCACCCGCACAGCGCGCCGCTGCAGATTTTGTTCGAGTTGGGCATCCCCGGCGTCGCGATCACGCTTGCCCTGTTGTGGCTGCTCGCCCGGCGCATCGAGGTGTTGCCGAGGCCGGCGCGGGTTTGTGGGCAGGCGCTGTTCATCACCACCCTGACGATCGCCAGCACGGCCTACGGGGTGTGGCAGAATTATTGGCTGGCCATGATGTTCTCGGCCGCCCTGCTGATTCCGCTGACGCTCCGCTCGCCGGCCGCGGCGGCGGAAAAGGCTCCCGACCGGACGGGGTCGAGCGGCCCGGGCACATCGGGCGGTCGAGATGGACTCGACCCCCGGGCGGCGGCAGTCTCGCCAAACGATGATCTGGCGAAACGATGATGGCGAGTGGGTCCGCGGAAGTGCGACGGGAAGAACGACGCGTGCCATCCTGCCATGATGGCGGGTGCCCATGATGGCGGGTGCCGGGTCGGCGCGGTGACGTTCCGCGACGAGACCGTGGTCGTGCTCGATCGGTGCACCGACGGCTCCCGGGACATCGCTTTGCGGTTCGCCGACCGGACCATCGAGGGCGCCTTGGCCGATCCAGGGCGCGCGCCGGGGCTTGGCGTTACGCAACCCCATGGCCCACTACGTGGACCGAAACATTTCCGACATGATCCAGCGCCTCAACCGCTATAGGAGCGCGCGCGCGCTCGACCTGCGCGATTCCGGGGACATCGGTTCGACCTTCCACAACTACCGGCGCATCGCATCGCGGTTCTGGAAGTGCTTCGTCGCCAGGAAGGGCTACCCGCGAAGGCGGCCTGGGATTTCTCATCGCCGTCTGCGCCGGCCTTTATCCGCTGCTGTCCTATCTCAAGGCCCGTTATGAGGACGAGATCGAGGAGACGCACGAACCTTAATACCAGCGATCGTCGATATTATACCAAGGAGCGCTCGCTTCCGCCGGTCCGTTCGAGATCCAGGACTAGGAAACGCGCAGGGCCGGCGCGACGTCCCGGATGTGCGCATCGTGCCACAAGGCGTAGCACAGCAGCGAAAACGCCAGTTTCGCCGCCTTCTTATCGAAGGGCCGAGCCAAGAATTCCTTTAGCGCACCATGGTGGGTGATTTCCTTTAGCCCTTCGTTATCCAGAAGATAGCCGGCGTATTCCGTTCTCTTTTCCTCCAGCCAATCCCGCACCGGAACGGTAAATCCGCGCTTCTTGCGCCATACCTCCAAATCAGGCCGCTGATGAGATAACCACTGCTTAACCAGCCGTTTGCCGTGGCGCCCGTGGATCTTGCATTGATCGGGAAGGGCGAAACCGAATGCCGCCAAGTCGTCGTCCAGATAGGGGACCCGCCCCTCGATCCCATAGGCCATCAGGCAGCGGTCGACCTTGAGCAGCAGATCATCCGGAAGCCAGTCGGAAATATCCATGGCCTGGTACGACTGCAGCCGGGTGAAACCGGCTCGGTCGGGCACGGCCTTTCCCGCCGATCGGGAGCCGGACTCCGGGGGACGCATCCGCTCCTTGAAGAGCCCCGCGAAACCTTTGGTATCGCCCGCGCCGCGGAAGGGGCGATTGCGCAGTCCGTCCCACCAACTCCGGCGGTAGCGTCCGTACCCCGCGAAAATCTCGTCGCCGCCTTCCCCGGAAAGAATGACTTTCACCTCTTGGGAGGCGGTTTCGGAAAGCTTCAACAAAGGCAAGGCCGCGTAGTCGGCGATCAAATCGTCCAAAGCGCGGCACATCTTCGGCAGATAGTGCCAAAAGTCCCGTTTCGTAAACAAAATCTCCGTGTGCTCGGTGCCGAGCGCCGCAACCAGGTTGCGGGCATCGGCGCGCTCGTCGCTCACGGCGTCGCTGTCGAAACCGACGGTGAAGGTTCGGACCTTTCCGGTTATGGCCGCCATCTTCAAGACCATGGACGACGAGTCGATGCCGCCGGAAAGAAAGGCGCCGTATGGAACCTCCGACTGGAGGTGGCGGCGCACCGCATTCTCAAACCTTTCGTCGAAGGCGGTCTCGAAGTCTTCCACGGTTTCCGAGACACGCTTCAAGGCCGGAGAGCGCTGTCTTGTCGAAACGATTTTTCCGTTCTCGACGACCAGGACCTCGCCGGGAAGAACTCGGAAAATTCCCTCGAACAGGGTCATCCGGCCGGAAACGTATTGGCGGCTGAAATAGTGGCCCAGGACCGACGGCTCGACCCGGGCGGTCACGCAGCCGGCTTTGACGAGCGCCGCGGGTTCCGAAGCGAAGGCAATGCCCCGTCCCATTTCCGTGTAGTACAGTGGCTTGATGCCGAAGGGATCGCGCGCCAGGACGAGCGCTTCTTTTTCGCTGTCATAGACGGCCAGAGCGTACATACCCTGGAGGTGATTCACGAAATCTAGGCCATGCTTTCTATAGAGATGGAGCGCCGGTTCGGTATCGGATTTTGTCTTGAACCGGACGCCCTCCGCTTGGAGATCGGCGCGTAGGGAAAGATAGTTATAGATTTCGCCGTTGCAAATAATGTGAACCTTGCCGCCCTCATCGGAGATCGGCTGCGCCCCTCCGGCCACGTCGATGATGCTGAGGCGGCGATGCACGAGGGCGACGTTTCCTTCCGAGAGGATGCCTTCGCCGTCCGGCCCCCGGTGCCGTAACGCCGCCGCAAGCCCGCGCGGCATGTCGGGGTGAATTCGCCCACCTTTTTCCAGGAAAATCCCGGCTATGCCGCACATGGCTTGTGCCGCCGCCTTTGCGCGTCCCGGTAAAACTCCAGATAACGGGCGATCACCTTGTCGGCGGAAAAATCGGCCTGGGCGCGCGCCTCGCCCCGTCGCGCCATGTTCCGGCAGCGCAGTGCATCCGCCATCAGCGCTTCGATAGCGCCGGCCAGGCGCGCAGCGTTCTCGACCTCCACCAAGGCCCCGGTCTCGCCGTCCTCGATCAGGGACGCCGGACCCTTGGTGCGCGTCGCCACGACCGGCAATCCGTGCATCCAGGCATCCAGAACCACGTTGCCCAAGGGCTCGTGCCGGGAGGGTACGACCCATAAATCGGCGGCCGCGCACAAGGGCGAGAGCGGCCGTATCCATCCGAGGAAGCGGACGCGGGAGGTCACGCCCGCCCGCTCCGCCGCCGTCCGCAAGGCCTTTTCCAACGGGCCCTCGCCGGCCAGCAACAGATAGACGTTCCCGGGCAACTTGCCGAGAGCGCTCAACAGCAGGTCGAACCCCTTGTTCTCATGAAGACGGCCGGCGGCCAGCAGAACGAACGCGTCCTCGGGAAGGCCGTGGCGCGCGCGAACCGATGCTCTCTCGGATTTGAAGTCCGCCGCGGGCGCCTCGGCGAAATTGGGGATATAGAGAACGCGGTCCTCCGGCCACCCCCGCTCTCCGATATAGCCGGCGATATCCCGCGTGTTGGCCACGAGGTAATCCATTTTCCGATAGTATTTGAGGTTATAATACCCGCCCAGGCGGCCGACGGACACGGCGCCGCGTGCCTGGGGGGCGAAGCGCGCCGCCCGGTTCATCCAGTACTGGATGACGTCGGGCTGAAACGACTCCACGTAGCCGCGCAGGAGGGCTCTGGTCCTCAGGTCGAAAAAACCGCCGAAAGGCGCGGCCTCGAAGGCGATCCCGTCCTCCTTCAGCTGCGCCGCAATCCAGGAGCCCCGCCGCACGACCGGTAGAACCTCGCATTTCTCACGCAACGCCGCAAGCATGCGGATATAGAACGTCTCCGCCCCTCCGGGAATGCGCGATCCGATCACCTGCATGACATGCATTCGATTTCTCCGGCTCGGTCACGAGGTTGGTCGATTTTGCCAATAGAGCCGCCAACAAGACCGGGACGAATCCATGGCGGCCCGTCGAACCGTGCCGGCCAATTTGGTACACAGGTCGGAAAAGGCGGTAAAGGTCTTTGTCCGCGCGCGCTTGTGCTCGGCCCGGCCGCCGCATTCGCGAACGTGGTGCGTTACGGGGGGTCTGCCACGCTTGTGCTCGACCCGGCCGCGGGCATAGGATTTGACAGATTTGGGGAGGGACGGGCCATGGCCCACGGCGGCGCGGTCGCGCCCGCGATCGACCCGGACTGGGGCGAGCCGGGCCTGACGCCCGCGGGGAAGGTCTACGGCTGGAACACCTTCGAGGTGCTGGCGTTCAAGACCGGTAATCCCGAAAGCCCGGTCAACGCCATCCCGCCGCCGCCGGACGGCAACGCAGCCGGGTTTCTCGCGAGCCGCACCGATCCCGACGACCCCTGGGCGCTCTGGGCCGCCAAGGCGGTCGCGCGCACTACCGGGGAGGCGCCGGTGGTGTTGCCCAACTCGGGCGGCTCGATCTGCAACGACGTGTTCCGGGACGTGCTCGGGGTTCCGACCGTGTGGATCCCCTTGAGCTACGCCGGCTGCTGTCAGCACGCGCCCGACGAGCATATCCTCTGGCCGCTGATGCGCCAGGGCATGGAGATCATCGCCGGGCTGTATTGGGACCTGGGCGATCCCGCGACCGGCGTCCCCAAGAGCCATCAAAGCTAGCGCAAAAAAAGGGAGGCCACGCATGAGCCGCAAGGGCGCGATCCGGCGGATCGGCGAGTATTTCGAGAGCGACGGCTTCTTCGACGACCTGGCGCGCCGGGTCGCGATCCATACCGAGAGCCAGGAGCCGGACCAGCGCCCGGAGCTCTACCGCTACCTGCGCGACGAGATGCAGCCCTATCTGGAGCCGCTTGGCTTCGCCTGCGAGATCCACGAGAACCCGGTCGAACGCGGCGGGCCGTTCCTGGTCGCCACGCGCCGTGAAGGCGACGACCGGCCCACGGTCATGAGCTACGGCCACGGCGACGTGGTGCGCGGCTACGACGACCAGTGGCGCGACGGCCTCGACCCCTGGACGCTCCAGAAGGTCGGCGCGCGCTGGTACGGCCGCGGCAGCGCCGACAACAAAGGCCAGCACACCATAAACCTGGCCGCCATGGCGGCGGTCATCGAGGAGCGGGGCGAGCTCGGCTTCAACGCGGTTATCCTGATCGAGACCGGCGAGGAGAACGGTTCGCCGGGCTTGCGCGAGTTCTGCGCCGCCAACAAGGCGCTGTTCGAGGCCGACGTGTTTATCGCTTCCGACGGGCCGCGCCTCGCGCCCGAGCGGCCGACCATCTTCATGGGCTCGCGCGGGGTGTTCAATTTCGATTTGAGCGTGAGCTTGCGCGAGGGCGGGCATCATTCGGGCAACTGGGGCGGGCTGCTGGCCAACCCCGGCGTGATCCTGGCCCACGCGCTGGCCAGCATCACCACGGCCACGGGCGAAATCCTGGTGCCCGAGTGGCGCCCGCCGCCGATCCCCAACTCGGTCCGCAACGCGGTTTCAAAGCTCGAGATCGAAGGCGGCGAGAACGCGCCCGAGATCGATCCCGACTGGGGCGAGCCGGGCCTGACGCCGGCCGAGAAGGTGTTCGCCTGGAACACCTTCGAGGTGCTGGCCTTCAAGACCGGCAACCCGGACAACCCGGTCAACGCCATCCCGCCCAGCGCCAGCGCGCACTGCCACATCCGGTACGTGGTGCCGAGCGACCCGGAGGCCTTCGTCCCGGGCCTGCGCCGGCACCTGGACGAACGCGGCTTCGACATGGTCGAGATCGCGCCCGCGCCCGACCCCATGGCGGCCACGCGCCTCGATCCGGAACACCCCTGGGCGCGCTGGGTGGTCGCCTCGATCGACTTGACCTCGGGCAAGGAGACCGCGGTGCTGCCCAACCTGGGCGGTTCGTTGCCCAACGACGTGTTCTCCGAGGTGCTCGGCCTGCCGACCGTCTGGGTGCCGCACTCCTACGCCTCCTGCTCCCAGCACGCGCCCAACGAGCACATCCTCGAGGGCGTCTCGGAGGAGGCGCTGCGGATCATGACCGGGCTGTTCTGGGACCTGGGCGAGCCGGGCACGCCGGCCTGAACGATCGATGACGCGGTAAACAAGGAACCTCCCGAATATGACCGAACTTTGCGATTCGAGCGCCGTCGACCTGCGCCGGATGATCGGCGCCAAGGAGATCTCGCCGGTCGAGCTCCTGGACTCCTGCATCGCCCGCACCGAGGCGGTGGACGGCGCGGTCAACGCCATGGTGACGCGCGACTTCGAGCGCGCGCGCGAGACCGCCAAGGCCGCGGAACAGGCGGTCACGGCGGGCGAAGCGCTCGGCGCCCTGCACGGCCTGCCCATCGGCATCAAGGACCTGAACGCGACCGCGGGCCTGCGCACCACCCAGGGCTCGCTGCTCTACCAGGACCATGTGCCCGAGGCCGACGAGCGCATGGTCGCCGGGGTCCGCGCGGCCGGGGCCATCGTGTTCGGCAAGACCAACACGCCCGAGTTCGGCGCCGGCGCCAACACCAGGAACCGGGTCTTCGGCGCCACCGGCAACCCCTTCGATCCCACGCTCACCCCCGCCGGCTCCTCGGGCGGCTCGGCGGCGGCGCTGGCGACCGGCATGGTGCCCTTGGCGACCGGCTCGGACTTCGGCGGCAGCCTGCGCACACCGGCCGGCTTCTGCGGCGTGGTCGGCTTCCGGCCGAGCCCGGGCACGGTGCCCAACGAGACCCGGGCCGTGGGCCTGACGCCGCTCTCGGTGCAGGGGCCCATGGGCCGCAGCGTGGCCGATGCCGCGCTCCTGCTCTCGGCCCAGGTCGACGATGACCGGCGCGACCCCTTCGCCCGGACCGTGGACCCGGCGCTTAAGCGCGCGCCCGCGACCGTCGATCTGTCGCGCCTTAGGGTCGCGGTCTCGGAAGACCTGGGCTGCGCCCCGGTGGACGACGGCATCCGCGCCGTCTTCCGGTCCCGGATCGAGAAGCTGGCGCCGCTGTTCGGGTCCTGCGAGGCCCGCGATCCGGAGCTCGGGCCGGTGCACCGGGTGTTCGAGATCCTGCGCGGGGTCAATTTCGTGGCCGCCCACAAGGCGCGCCTGGAAAAGCACCGCGACCTGCTCGGCCCCAACATCATCGACAACACCGAGCGCGGGCTGAAGTACAGCCTGGCCGACGTCGCCTGGGCGCACGTCGAGCAGACCAGGATCTACCGCCGCTTCGTCGCGTTCATGGACGAGGTCGACATCTTGATCTGCCCGGCCTGCGCGGTCTCGCCATTCCCCCACGAGCAGCTTTACGTGGCCGAGATCAACGGCCAGGCGATGGACACCTACATGCGCTGGCTGGCGATCACCTACGGCATCACCATGACCACCCACCCGGTGGCGTTGCTGCCCTGCGGGCGCGACGGCCGCGGCCTGCCGTTCGGCATCCAGGTGGTCGGCCGCTACCGGGGCGACGCGGAATTGCTGGGCGTCGCCCACAGCCTGGAGCGGGTCATGGCCGCGGATGAGGAACTCGCGCGCCCGCTGCCCGACCTGGAGAAACTCATGGCCTAGAGTTGTGTTTTTAACAAAAATTCCCTGCGGCGGCTGTTGAATTTTCACCACAGAGATAGTGCGTCTCGCCGTTGATTTTCACGAACACCTCGCCCGAGGATGTTGTCAGAAGAATGCGAGTTGGTTTGCGAAACTCCGTAATCGGTAGATCTCAGGCCGCCAGTTGACGCCATTCAGCGAGCGCGGTAGCGCGGTTCTGCTTGAAAATATCGCGGCGGTTGAGGTTGCGGTCGGGGTTGAAGTGGCTGTGGATCGAGGCCTGGGCGGCGGCAAGTTTCTGGAGGGTCTTCCTGTCCCTGAACCGTGCCATCGCCCGCTCTCGTCGAGGGAACGGTTGGGGTGAGTTTTCGGCCCGGTTGTTGAGCCATTGTCCGCACACCTGTCCGCACACCCGACGATCTACGACCCCAATGACCCTCATCTTGGCGCCGGACGAGCGAAGTCGGTCGGTCACGAGCAATTTCGGCCGGCCATAACGCTTCATCGTGCGCTTCGGGAACTTCAGCGCTCCTTGGTATAACGCCCGTGGCCAACGGCGCAAACGCGCTAACGTTGGCGATGCCAACGAGGAGGATGATCAAGCCGCGGACCCGCGCGGGCTACCATGGGAAATACCGTAGGACGGGACCGGTCCATTCGCGGCAATGTCTCCTCAACCGTCCTCGACGATTTCGTCCCCTTGCGTTTCGGCAAGCTGCCAGCCGTTCCGGGCTCGGCGCCACAATTCGTAAGCACCGAAGGCGGCAACCAAGGTCGCCAATATCGGTCGCGGAATTCCCCCCATCATGACCAGCGGTACGGATACCGCGAAGCACGCAGCCGGCATATAAAAAAGCGTCCATTTGCGCTTGGCCCGGTGCGCCTGGAACAGTGGATAGGCGGCGGAGAAGATCGCGACGATCAAGAAAAACAGCGACCACGGCCGGGTGAAGAAGGGGCTTATATCGGTGGTGATCGCCATCGCCCGGGCAAGGTTCAATTCGGCGATGTTGCCAAGCACCACGCCCAGGATCATCGGCGCCAGCGGGAACCCGAACTGCCGCATGACGAATCCGAGGATGCCAAACCACAGCAAGGTCCAGAGGTCGAACTCGACATTATTGATGGCGAAAACGCCGATGCCGCAAAATCCTAATATTATGCCCGCCAGCATGTACATGCGAATTTTCGTGACCAGAACGAAGATCCGGAGCATGAAAGATTGAAGCCCAAGCATCATGAAGGTGGCCACGAAGAAGGCGATGAAAATGGAATAGGCGAGCACCGGCTCTTCGGCAATGAAGGTCGGGCTGGGCACCACGTCGTGGATCAGGAGCGCGCCCAGCATCACCGCCGCGGTCACGTCGCCGGGGATGCCGAGCGCCATGAGCACGATCAGCGCGCCGCCCTCGACCGCGTTGTTGGAGCTTTCCGGCGCGATGATGCCATCGGCAATGCCGGTGCCGAATTTTTCTGGATACTTGGAGGCCTTCTTGGCCTGGTCATAGGCAAGGATGTTGGCGATCGAGCCCCCGGCACCCGGCAGGATACCCGTGAACACGCCGATCAGCGCCGAGCGAAGCACGACGGTCCAGCGCTTGGCGACCTCGCGTATTGCGGCACGATGCTCGATCTTGGCGTGAATGGTTCCTCTTTCGGTCAGCGACTTTTTCGCCGATTCCGGATCCCGTACGTCACGCAGAAGCTGGCTGAAGGCGAATAGGCCGATCAGCACGGCGATGAAATCGAATCCCTGAAGCAGCGCATCGTTGCCAAAATTGAAACGCGCCATGCCGACGGCCTCGTCCTCGCCGACGGTCCTGACCAGCAAGCCGACGGCGCCCGCGATCAGGCCCTTTACCAGGTTGCGTCCCGACAGGCTGGCGGTGATGGTGAGCGCGAAAATCACCAGCATGAAGTAGTCCCAGGGATTGAACTCGAGCCCGATGCGCGCCAACTGCGGCGCCAGGGTGACGAGGAGCACGGCGCTGATCATGCCGCCGGAGAACGACGACCAGACACCGATGCCGAGCGCCAGTCCGGGCTGGCCCTTGCGCGCCATGGGGAAGCCATCGAAGGTGGTGGCGACCGAGGACGGCGTCCCCGGGATGCCGGTCAGGATGCCGGCCATCAGGCCGCCCGAGAGGCCGCCGACGAGAACACTCACCATGATCGCCAGTCCCTGCGGGGCGGGCATGCCGAAGGTGAACGGCAAGGTCAGCACCACCGCCATCGCGATGGTGAATCCGGGTATAGCACCGGCGATCAAGCCGCCCGCGACTCCGACGAGCATGAGGCCAAGTGTCTCGATTGTTCCGATTTCACCGAAGGCCGCGACGATGTTTTCGAGTATCACGAAACCAACCTCCGGGCCGTCAGAAAGGCGAGAAAATCTCGCCTGGCGGCAGAATCACCCCCAGGCCATAGGTGAAAATAACCCACATGCCGCCGACCGAAATCAGGGCAAGGGCCGCGTGTTGTACAAGATTCCTGGCGCTCCACCCGCCGAGCACGCCCATCAGCGTGAAAACGAACAGGACGCCGCCGATCAGGCTGCCCAAGACCGGAAGTGTCGCCAGATAGGCGAAGAACAGGCCGAAACACCAGAGCGGATTGCGCCAGTAAAGGATCCAACCGATCAGGCCGGGCGTGCGTGGCGGGCCATCGCCGTCCTTATCGGCTTCGTCCTCGGGCGCCGGCCCCCGGCGCAGCGACTGAACCAGATAGATCGTGCTCAGCAGCGTCAGCACGCCAAGGACGACGCGCGGCCAGGTCGACGGCTTCAACTGCCCGTAATCCGGCGCCCGGATGCTGAATGTCGACCAGAAGAGAATGCCGCAAGCCATCAACAGCACAATGGCGATGACCGCGTCGCGGTTCAGGCGTCCCATTGCGGCCTCTCGGGCGTTTCTGGGAATGGAAGCGGCCCGCGCCGCAAAAGTGTGGCGCGAACCGCTTCCCGGCGTATTTACGTTTTGGTTGCTACTTTTTCCACATGCCAATCTTGATCGCCACTTTTTCGTGATCGGCGAAGGTCTTGTCCGCCCATTCGCGGTACTCGGCCGGCCCGACCCAGTTCACCTCCGTACCCTTGGCGTCCATCTGCTTGCGGAGGTCCGCATCCTCGGCCGCGGCCTTGAACACGCCCGACCAGTACTCGATCACGTCCTTGGGCGTGCCCTTGGGCGCGACGATGCCGCGATCCAAGGCGTAGATCATGTCGACGCCGAGTTCCGTCAAAGTCGGCATGTCCGGCAAGTGCTTGGAGCGCTTCGCCGCGGCAATGGCGAAACCCTTGAGGTCACCGCCTTCAATGTACTTGCGGCCCGAAGCGACGTTGAGGCCGCCCATTTGAATCGCGCCCGAAAGCAGCGCGGTCATGCGCTCGCGCGTCCCGTCATAGGGCACGAACTTGAACTTCATGCCGGTCAGATCCTCGAGGATCAGCCAATAGAACTGGCTCGTCGATCCGAAGGTCGCGCCGACCGTGACCGTGCCCGGGGCCGCGAGCGTGGCCTGCTTGAACTCCTCGAACGTGTTCCACGGCACCTTGCCGGACGCACCGACGATGTCCGGAGTCGAGGTCAGAAGCGAGATCGTCTCGAAGTTGTCAAATTGGAAGTCGATGCGACCGTTGAGATAACTGGTGATCGCGCTCTGATGAATGGCGAACAGCGTGCAGCCGTCGGGCTTGGCCCTGGCGGCTTCCTTGGCGCCCTTGTTGCCGCCCTGACCGCCAACGGTAACGACCTTGATCTTCGGCGTCACATCGAGGTTCTGAATGGTCTTCTCGAAGATCGAGAAAATGACGTGGGTGCCACCGCCGGCCTTCCAGGGCACAATCAATTTGGCGGTGCGGCACGGTAGTTCGACCGCTTTGGCGGGCACCGCTCCCATGGTGAATGCAACGACCGCAAGAACGGCCGTGGTGGCCATACGTCTCATAATCATGATGTCCTCCCCAAATGCTGGCGGAGCTCGCGCTGACAACCAGGCGAAACCGCGTGAAGTTTCCTGTCGGTCCGCAACCCGACGCCTCCCCCGCTTGGCGATTGCCGACAGCCTCATCAACTCTAGCCTAGGTGCAGCTTCATTGCCAGTCGGGTAAAAAATCTTTGAATGGACTGTGCGGGGAGCCAACCCACTCCTACAAGCGCCAAGCCGACCGCGACCACTGGCTCGAGGGCTACCGCAAGGCGGGGTTTGAGGTGTGAGCGCAACGTCCCTTCGGCTGGTTCGAATTCAAAGCGTTTGCGGACACACCTGAACCATTTAGATCGGCACTTCTTCCCGTACGAGCCCGGGACACCGAACGTCCGGTTGGGGCCCAAACCAGACGAACGGGAGCATCACACGGGGACGTCCGCACCTGGGGGGGATGCAGACGAAATCGGGGGCAAAGCAGACATTGCCGCTTGTAGGCCTGCTTTCAGGGGTAGGGCGGTCGTGCCGGCGGCATGGCCCAAATCGCCGCCTGTAGCTGTGAGCGGAGCTTCGGAAAACCGATGAAACGCCGACTCAAAAGCTATCGGACCGAGTTCTTCAGGGTTCGGCCCGCCTTGAAACGCACTGACTTGGATGCCTTGATCTTGATGGCTTCTCCCGTCCGAGGGTTCACACCCTTGCGGGCCGCACGTTTCGAGACGGTGAAGGTGCCGAAGCCTGCCAATTGAACCCGTTGGTTCTTCTTCAGCGAAGTCGTGATGGTGCCAAGAAACGCGATCATTGTTTTTCGGGCGGCGATTGCCGTGCAGCCGGTTTCGGATTGGATAACGTCAATCAGGTGCTGACGGTCTTTCATGCCCTCAGGTGTCGCCTTATATCGGCGTGCCGATTTCTTGGTCGCTCGAGACTTCTTTGGTGTGGATTTCTTTGAAGGCTTCATGGGCATCGTAAATGGTTCCTTCTGTCTTGTGAGGATCGAAGCTACTGATACGACATGCCTATCGGACGGGTCAAATGGGGTTTGCCTTAGAAGAATCTGCAGAGGCCATCACGGCGGACTGGGCGCGGCAGCAAGAGCGAGGGCAGGCCCGGTGTCCGAAGCTGTGAGTAGACCAGACCTACTTCGGACATGGCCCACACTTCTCTTATACCAAGGAGCGCTGATAAGGACCCATAAAGATCGGGCAGGCGATCCGGCGGGCCACCGGGCGGGTAGCAGGGAAGCCGCGGGTGATGCGGGGCATCGTCAAGGCTTTCCGACGCCCTCCGGCGGTTCGCCCGCCCGACCGGAACGGCGGTTTCCCAAGGCTTTCGGACGGCGTCCCGCATGGCTTGCGATGCCCGGCATCGCCGCGCCACGCGCTCCTGGCCGAAAACCTTGGGAAACCGTCTCTATGGGTCATTATCAACGCTCCTTGGTTGTCTAATTCCGGTCTCTCGGTCAAGCACTCCCGAACCCTTTGTCTCCGCCGGGAACACGGTTGTCTCCGAAGTCGTGACCGGCGGGTTTGCCGGCGCGCTTCAT
>JACZWN010000041.1 GCA_022572105.1 Pseudomonadota bacterium
GAGGTCGAGGATCTGGGCGTCTCGATAGATGCCGCAGGACACGGCGGCGACCAGGTCGCTCAAGGGGACCGCCGGGATCGCGCCGACCTCGAGCATGTGGGCGAAAGCCAGGTGCAGCGCCACGTAGCCGCCGGTGATGGCGGCCGTGCGGGTGCCGCCGTCGGCCTGGATCACGTCGCAGTCGACCTTGATCTGGCGCTCGCCGAAGGCGGTGAGATCGGTCACCGCGCGCAAGGAGCGCCCGATCAGGCGCTGGATCTCCTGGGTCCGGCCCGATTGCCGGCCGCGCGCCGCCTCGCGGGGGGTGCGGGTGGTGGTGGCGCGCGGCAGCATGCCGTACTCCGCCGTCACCCAGCCCTTGCCGGACTTGCGCAGCCACGGCGGGACGTTGTCCTCGATGGAGGCGGTGCACAGCACCTGGGTGTCGCCGAAGCGCACCAGGCACGAGCCCTCGGCGTGCTTGCTCACGCCGGTCTCCAGCGCAATCGGGCGCAATTCGTCGGGTGCCCGGCCGGACGGACGCATGGGCTGGCCTCATGGAATTCGAGGTGGGGGGTGTTGGCCCCCGGGGTCAAGCTAGCCCATGGGCGCGGGAGCGTCCACCTTGGGGGTGCGGTGGCAGTGTCTCAATTTGAAATTCGATGCGCTGAAAGCGCAAAGCGAATTCCAATGTCGGATCGGCGAACGAGAGCGGTCGTCCTGCCGGTGCGATGAGTTGAGTCCGCGCATGTCAAGGGTTGTCGGGCGCCTGCCGTGGCTGGGCGTCTGCCGCGAACTCGGTCGGCAGGCGTCGGACAAGCCTTGACATAAGGCGACAATCTGATCTTGCCGTGGACAGGTGGTTCATGGTCAATGTCACACGTCGGGGCCTGTGCAAGGATACTATTTTGGAAGGGCTTCCATAATGTCATCTAGAGAAGGTATCGCGTCTCCGCCTTCGCTTCGGCAGATGATATTGGGCGACGGCACGCCGAAGAAGGCGATCCTCACCGCCCTTGTTGTAGGGACGTTACTGACTGCGATCAATCAGGGCGACATGATACTGTCTGGGCTGGCCCCGCCGACCTGGAAAGTGGTTCTCACGTACTGCGTCCCTTACTGCGTGACCACTTGGGGGGCGATCACGGGCAAACGTACGCAGTGGTACCGAGACCAGGGTTCTCGCGGCCCGGCGGAGCGGGGAAAAGAGCAATGAAATTGGAGGACTTCTTCAATCAGCACAATATCATAGATCTTAGTTTTTACAATTTTCGCAATGCCATTACGGCTGCGTATTTCGCCAACAAGGATCTGGAGATTTTAAAGATCAACGATAATTTCCAGAGATTCTTCCCGCTCCTTGGCAACGTTACAAACGCATACTTCCCGGACGTGCTAGAGCAACTTGGCGTTCCGGGTGCGCAGATCGAGGATTTTGTCTCGGACATTAACGGTAAGGGGTCCGTTCTGATTCCCGCGGTGCATATCCGCATCGAGGGCGAGGAGCGTGTGTACTCCTTGTTATCCACGCGCACTCAAGACGAAGCTTTTTCCTATCTCAATGGCGTACAAGGCCAGTTCGTCGACCGAACCGCCGAGTGGCATTTGAGAAAGGAACGGGAAGAGCTCTTGGAGCAAAAGATTCGCGACCGCGAAGTCATCGAGGAAAAGAGCCGGCAGCTCGAAAGCCTGGCAACCAGACTGGCGAAATACCTTTCACCGCAGGTCTACCAGAGCATCTTCTCAGATACCGGGGAGCAAAAGCGTGCACATGCCCGAAAGAATTTGACGATTTTCCTCTCCGATATCGTTCAGTTCACGGATCTCAGCGACACTCTGGAGCCAGAACGTCTGGCCAAGGTAATCAATTCGTACCTGTCAGAGATGGCCTCGATCGCTATCGACTGCGGGGGCACGATCGACAAGTTCATCGGAGATGCGGTTCTTGTTTTCTTCGGCGACCCGGATAGCGAGGGAGAGACCGAAGACGCACTGAAATGCGTGGAGATGGCTATTCGCATGCAAAAGCGCGTGGCGGAACTGCAGAAATACTGGCGAAAGCATGGCGTCTCCCGGGGGTTGCATGTGCGCATGGGTATCGCCACGGGCTTTTGCACCGTCGGCAACTTCGGCTCGGAGCAACGGCTTGATTACACGGTTCTTGGTAGTCCGGTAAACCTGACGGCACGGCTGCAGGCTATGGCTGAACCGGATAAAATTCTGATAGACGAGAACACCCAAAGCCTGATCGAGGCTCATGTAAGCTGCGAGCCTGTTGATCAGATCACGCCTAAGGGATTCGTGCGCCCCGTACAGATTTACCAGGTGGGTGACTTCTTCTCCGAGGAACACCGCAACAAACGCCGACGGCTATCGCGAGTTGGCGAACGTGTAGAGGTTAACGTCATCGACAGTTCGGACATCCCTGCAGCGATCGAAGAACTTCGTCAAATCCAAGAGGACTTCGCGAAGCAGTTTAAGGATAGTTAGCCGGCTTAATGAGAGGTGGTCCCCGAGAATCGGACGGCTGTGATAGGTGGGATCCGACCTATTTGAGGAGGATCTCTATGGGTCATTATCAGCGCTCCTTGGTATAAGGTCCACCCGAACCCGATCACGTAGCGCCGCGCTATGGTGTGCTTGGTCGTGATCGCACGTGGAACGGGCGGACGATGATCGAGATGCTGCTGGCCATCGCGCCAATCTTTCTGCTTATCGTGCTCGGCCACGCGTTGCGGCGCGGTGGTATCCCGAACATCGAGTTCTGGAATCTCAACGACAAGCTTGTCTATTGGGTGCTTTTTCCGTCGCTGCTGTTTTACAAGATGGCAACGATGGAGCTGTCCGGCGATCTGCTGGGCGAGTTCGCGACGGTGATTTACCTAGGGTTGGCGAGCGCCGTCATTTTCGCACTCGTGGCGGGGCGACTGTTCGGTCTCGACCGACCCGCGTGGACCTCGGTGCTACAGGGCTGCGCGCGACACAACACCTTCATCGCCCTCGCCGTCGCCGAGCGGGTCTTCGGGTCAGAAGGGTTGGCGCTCGCCGCATTGATTACGGCGCTGCTCATCCCGGTCACAAACGTGTCGGTCGTGTCGCTGATGGTGCTGCTGCTGCGGGGGTCCCAGCGTAGCGGTGTCGCCGGCGCCATCGCACACGATCTGGCGCGCAATCCCTTGCTGATTGCGGTCGCTGCCGGGATCGCCGTCAACCTTACCGGGCTGCCGCACATTCCGGTGCTATACGACATGACGCAGATTCTCGGTGGCGCGGCGCTGCCGATCGTTTTGCTGTGTGTGGGCGCGAATATTCGCGTGCGCGCGATGGTCGCGGCGACGATCCCTACCGTGCTGTCGATCGCCGGCAAAATGATCGTATTTCCGGCGGTGATCGGGTTTGCCGCGGTGGCGGTGGGCCTCGACGCAACGGCGGCGCTGGTGGCGATCGTTTTCGGCGCGGTGCCGAGCGCCGCCGGCGCCTACAATTTGGCCCGGCAGATGGGTGGCGACGCGCCGGCGATGGCTGCCATCATCACCATCCAGACCGCAATCTCGTTCGTCACGCTCCCGCTCACCCTGATGCTGGCCGCGTACCTGCTCGCGGTCTGATACCAAGAAGCCCATGAACGGACACACGCGATCGCTCATCGGCAAGACGCCGCATAAGCGGCGCCACGCGATCGCCCTTGCGTCCGGCCGCAAAAATGCAAGAGTCCGTTCTTGTGCGCGTTGGTATGATACCGAATCTCGGTGAAATGGGTCCGTATCAACGAGACTTGGTATGAAGCCCGGCCCGGCTATTTCATCGTCATAACCCGGGCGCGGGCCCAGGCGGATATGACCTCGGAAATCAGCACCAGGAAGATGATGGAGAGCAGGATCGCGGCGACCCGTTCGGTCTCGATCTGGAGGATGTTGCGCTTCAGGTACCAGCCCATGCCGCCGGCGCCGAAGAAGCCGACCACCGTGGCCGCCCGGAAGGCCACGTCCCAGGTATAGATGGCGATGCCCGTGAAGGCGACGCGCACCTGAGGGAAAACGCCGAAGATCATGATCTGAAACAGATTGGCGCCGCTGGCCCGCATGGCGTCCACCTGACCCATGTCGATGGCCTCGATCTCTTCGGCGAACAGTTTGGCGGCGAATCCCGTGGAGAAGAACATCAGCGCCAGCACGCCGGGCAGCATGCCGAAACCGATGATGGTGACGAACAGGATCGCCCAGATCATCTCATGCACGGCGCGGCAGCCCATGGATATGAAACGCGCGATCGGATAGACGAAAAGGCGGCTCGGGGTCATGTTGTAGGAACCGAACCAACCCAGGGGAATAGACGCCAGGAGTCCGAACAACGCGCCCAGATAGGCCATCTGAATAGTCTCAATGACATATTCCAGGTAGTCAGCATCCATGATGTAGTTGATGTCAGGCGGATAGTACCTGTCGGCGAGGGTCGTTCCCAGGCGCCCGAACATGCCGAGCAAACGATCGAGGGGGATGTCCAGGTATTCGACCGTATAGGCGAGGAAAACCAGTATGGAGAGCCAGATGCCGTAACCGATCAACGAGTCGGGAAACTTGAAGCGGCTCCACTCCCGTTGCGGCGTTCCCGACGGCGTCGCCGGTCGCGGTTCCATGTCCCGGTTCATCAGATCACCGTCTTCCGCGCGAAATATGAAAACACCTCGCCGAGCAGGATCAACATCAGGATGGCGACAATCACCGAGGTCACGCCATGGTAGTTGAAGGTGTTCATCTGCCGAAAGAAGACCAATCCCAGACCACCGGCGCCAACCAATCCCAGGATCGCCGAGCGGCGAATGTTGATTTCCCATTCGAAGACGATGACGCTGAGCACCTGCGGCAGCACCTGTGGCAGGATGCCGTAGATCACCACCTGGAAGTCGCTGCCGCCGGTGGCGCGGATTGCCTCGACGGGTCCTGGGTCGATATCCTCGATGGCCTCGGCGGACATCTTGGCGATAAATCCGATGGAACGCACGGCCAGGGCAAGAACCCCGGCGAGGGCGCCGAGACCGACGGCGGCGACGAAGAACAGCGCCCAGACGATCTCGTGAATGGAGCGGCTGAGGGTCATCATCAGGCGCGCCAGGGGATAGGTGACGGGTTTGTAGGGAGTGATGTTATGAGCCCCGAACCAGGCCGCGGGAATGCAGAGAAAGACGCCCAGCAACGTCCCCAGACAGGCAATCATCAGGGTTTCGATGGTCGGCCCGATGAGCGATGGGAAGAGTGAAAAATCTATACCGATGAATCGGTTGGCCGCCTCGATCACTTTGCCCAGGGAGCCGATCCGCGCCCAATCGGTGTCCTCGATCACGGTGACCTTGATGCTCCACACCACCATAATCAGAAGCAGCGCAAAGAAGGCGCCCTTGGCATAGCGGTTCTGGCGCCTGGATCGTATGACGTCGTCGACTGTCGGTTTCACAGCCGGTGCCGGTGATGCCAGGGTGTCGCCCATAACCGGCTAGAGAACTTCCATGTCATAGATTTGGTCGAGCATGGCCTGATCCATTTCCTTGGTGGGACCGTCGAACATCTTGTTGCCGTCCTGAAGGCCGATAATCTTGTTGCAGAATTCCATGGCCAACTGGACGTCGTGAATATTGCACAGACACGGCACCTTGAGTTCCGTGGCCATCTGTTTGATGAGCGCCATGACCTCGCGGGAAATTTTTGGATCGAGGGCCGAGGTGGGTTCGTCGACCAACAGTAGTTTCGGGTTCTGCATCAGGGCGCGGGCAATGCCGACCCGTTGGCGCTGTCCACCGGAAAGCTTATCGGCGCGCTTGTCCACGTGCTCCAACAATCCGACCCGGTCGAGAAGGCTCAAGGCATGCTGAATGTCGTCCCTTGGGAAGGCGCGAAAGAGGCTGCGCAGGTTGCTGGTGTAGCCGAGGCGGCCGGACAACACATTGTCCATGACGCTCATGCGGTCGATGAGGTTGAATTCCTGAAAGATCATGCCCATGTCACGCCGCAGCATGCGCAATTGGCGGCCACGCAACTTGGTAACCTCGCGGTCGTAAAACAGGATTTCGCCGCCGCTCGGCTCCACCAGCCGGTTGATACAGCGGATCAGGGTCGATTTGCCGGCGCCGCTGGGGCCGATGATGGCGAAGAAGTCGTCGGCCTCGACGCGAAACGAGATGCCCTTCAAAATCTCCGGGCCGCTGGCGGAATAGCGGGCGCGAAGGTCACGGACTTCCAAAACCGCCATGCACAATCTCCTGGCGTAAGGAAAACTTCTTTGAACCGCGTGGATCGAAGGGCAGGGCCGGCCGGATCGGGAAATCGCCTCTTCCGGCCGGCCACCGCCATCAGCCCGCGTTCATCTTCTACTTGCGCGCGTCCTTGGCCTTCTTCAAGGCGCGGATGATGTCGTAGTCAGCGGACGTCATGCGGACGAATTTATTGGATTTGACGTTGTCGAGAAATTTCTTGGCTCCGGGCTGGTCCTTGAGGCCCAGGAAGGTGTCCTCGATATTTTTCTTGATGTCGTCACACAGCGTAGTGAGGTAGACGAACGGATCCTGCGGAATCGGATCCGACTTCCACAGCACATTGAAATCGTCCAGTTCCACCTCGCCCTTGCTGACCACGTTGTCGAACCGGTGCGTGGCGACAAACGCCGAATCGACCCTGCCCTGGTGGACGGCCACCGTGGAAAGCTCGTGGCTGCCCGTATAGACTACCTTGCCGAAGTAATCATCCAGGCCCATGCCGACCGTTTCCGAAAATACCACGCGCGGCATCAGGTTGCCCGATGTGCTGCCTGGGTCCGTGAGGCCGAGTACGGTTCCCTTCAGAGACTCGATCGTGGTGAACTTGGAGCCCTTCCTGGTTATCAGGACACCACGGTAGCCGGGGCCTTCCTCCTGAAGGTAACCAGCTCGCTTGGCGTAGGTGGCGAAGACTTCGATATTGGGATCCTTGGCGTTGGCGATGACATAGGTGTAGGGGCCGAGAACGCCGACATGGACGAAGCCACTCAACATTCCTTCAACAACGGATGCGTAGGATGTCGGCATGAAGAACTGTATTTTCTTACCGGTCAATTCCGCCATGCGGTCGGTCACCGGTTTGTAGAGTTCCAGTTCCGCCACGGTCTCCTCGGTTGGGATGATGGCGAAGGTCAGGGCGTCGGGGTTCTCGCAGGCCGCCGCCGCAAGCGCCTGTCCGGACAGACCGAGCGAGAATATTGTCACGGCTGTCCAGGCGACAGCCCGACCGGCGCGGCTCCTACGTGGGTCTTGAATTTTGAACTTGGTAAACATTCATGCCTCCTGTTTTTGGCCAAAATTAGTTGTGGGCGCGTGGATGCAAACTCCCGGTCACCGTTTGGCGGCGCCAAGGCTCTCGACCACACGCTCTTGTGATCCGATGAAGTTGCGTCCTCTTTCACCGGTCATGGCGGACTCGATCAACCCCCGCCATTCCTCGTCATCGATTCCGTAATCCGCCTTATCGACGGAGACACCGAGATTGACGAGAAATTCCTCCAGCCGTTCCGCGCCGGCCAGTAAATCCGATCCAAGAATACGCCGCAAGCCGGTATCGCAGGCGTCGCTGGCACCGATAACGCTACGCATCACCATGGGCAGGCTGAACGAACAGGCTAATCCATGCGGCGTGCCGTGACGCAGGGTGATGGGGTAGGAAATGGAATGGGCCAGCGCAGTCTTGGTGTTGGAAAACGCCAGTCCCGCGAAGGTGGCGGCCCGGGCGATCCGGACGCGGAGGTCCAGATTGCCCAGGTCGTCCGCCAACCCAGGGAGACTATCCAGGATTTCCGTCGCAGCGTTGACCGCATGGTTGGTGGAAACGGGATTGCCGTTCACATTCCAAATGCTTTCCAGCGAATGGGAAAGGGCATCGAGGGCGGTGCTGACAGTCAACGCCCGCGGCATTCCCAACATCAGCTCGGGGTCGATCAACGCATCGGTTGCATACAAGGACCGGCGCGACAGGGAATACTTGCGCCCGGTGTCCGTATCCCACACGGATGCCCAGCTGGTGACTTCGCTTCCCGTGCCGGCGGTGGTCGGGATGGCGATAATCGGGATCGACGTCAGCGCGTCCTCGCCCGCGCCGTCTTCGAGATACCGCTTGACGGCGCCGAAGCCGTTTCCGCCCGCGGCAACCACCTTGGCGGCGTCGATTACGGATCCCCCCCCCAGGGCGACGACAACTTCCGGGACCGGCTGGGCGGCGGCGAACAGGGCGCAGGCCTCGGCGAGCATGTGGAAGTCCGGGTTCGGGACAACATTGTCGATCGTGAGCGCGGCCGGACCGGCGGTGACGGCAATGCGCTGGGCCATGTCATGAAAAATCGGTTCGTCATAGGTGACGAGGCAATAGGCGCGGCCGTGAACCAAGTCGCCGATCCCGTTGAGCGAGCCGGCGCCGAACCTGATCCGGACAGGATTTTGATAGGTCCACATGTCGCCTCCCCCCTTCGGCGCCGGCGGGGCTTCTTGGATTTCCCGCTCATGAATCCGCCGAGGGTTTGTTTAGTGTTCCACGATTTCGTATATTGATCCAATGCGGATAAACAATAGGTCCTATTGGAAAAAGCGATGAATCATACGCAACTCCGTTCCTTCCACGCCGTCGCCACCGAAGGCGGATTTACGGCCGCGTCGCGGGTCCTGAATGTGGGTCAGCCGACGATCACCAGCCAGGTCAAGGCGCTGGAACGGCATTTCGGCGTCGAGCTGTTTCACCGCCGGGGGCGGCGCGTCGAATTGACCGAGGCCGGTGGGGATCTGTTTCGAATCGCGCAACGGATCATCAGCCTGGAGGCGGACGCCGAGGATTTGCTTAATGCCTATGGCGGGTTTCAGGCCGGGCACCTGCATGTGGGCGCCGTCGGCCCCTATCACGCCACGGAAATGCTGAGCGCCTTTAATGAGCGCTACCCCGGCGTCAGACTCTCGGTGACGGTGGGCAACTCGATGGAAATGGTCGAACGAATTCTGGATTACTCCGTTGATGTGGCTGTCCTTGCCCATGTGGAGGACGACCCCCGCATCTACGCCATGCCGTACAGCCGTCACCCGGTAGTGGTGTTCGTCAACAAATCGCACCGGTTCGCCAAGCGCCGGCGGATACGCCTTGCCGAAATGGAGGGTGAGCCCATGGTCCTGCGCGAGGTCGGTTCGACGACGCGGCTAGCCTTTGAAACGGCGATCCGAGAGGCCGGCGTGACCATCGAGCCGGTCATGGCCATCGGCAGCCGCGAGGCCGTGTGGCTGGCGGTGGCCCGGGGCATCGGTATCGGCGTGGTCTCCGATATCGAATTCATTCCCCACCCGGACCTCCATACGGTGGAGGTGGCGGACGCGGATATCTATACGACGGCCCATGTCGACTGCCTTGCCGAACGTCGGGAGGCGCGGCTAATACGTGCTTTCTTCGATATGGCTGAGGAACTAAAGACGCGTCGGAACGTCACTTTTATCTGACCCCGCGTTGCGGTGTACGGCTATCACTGGTTCGCGGCATCCACATGTTGAACTGAAATTGAACGGAAAAATCAACTGAATGTCCGCTTGGGGTAAATGGACTAAACCGCTCTCGCGGTAGTTTGCGGTGGCAGGTGGCCGAGGACTTGACGATCCGCGGTTTCACGCCGAGCCCCCCCCGGTTTCCTCCCCTGAGGCTTGTCCGACCCCTGCCGTTGGGCGTAAAGCAGAAATGATCCGCCAAAAAACCGGCGTTCCCAAAAACTGACGTTCAGGGCGTTGATTCGGCAGGATTTCAAACCGGGACCCCTACCCGGAGCCGATTTCCGGCGCGCCCGACGCAGGCCCTTCGCGTTGACGCCTCACGGGGGTGCACCTACATTGCTGGGACGCCCCCGGGAACACGGGCCGCGGCGCGGGCAAATGAGGCCATGACACAGCAGCAGGTGCATACCAGTCTGGAAACCCCGGCGATCGAGGAGCTGAACGAGCGCTCCCGCGAGATCTTCCGGCACATCGTGGACGCCTACGTAGCCACCGGGGAGCCCATCGGCTCGCGCACCATCTCGCGCAAGATGGGCATGAGCCTGTCGCCGGCCACCGTGCGCAACGCCATGGCGGACCTGGAGGACTTGGGCCTGCTCTACGCGCCGCATACCTCGGCCGGGCGGCTGCCGACCGAAGCCGGCATGCGCCTCTTCGTCCACGGCCTGCTCGAGCGCGGCAACCTGACCAAGGACGAGCAGAGCCGCATCGACGCCCAATGCACGGCCGTGGGCCGGAGCCTGTCCGAGGTCCTGGAAGAAGCCACCGGCATGCTCTCGGGCCTGTCGCACTGCGCCGGGCTGGTGGTCGCGCCCAAGATCGAGGAGCCGCTCAAGCACGTCGAGTTCGTCGCGCTCGGCCCGGGCCGCGCGCTGGTCGTGCTGGTCTTCGCCTCGGGCGTGGTCGAGAACCGGATCATCGATGTGCCCATCGGCCTGCCCGCCTCCTCGCTGGTCGAAGCCACCAACTATCTATCGACCCGCCTGGTCGGGCGCCGCCTGGACCAGGCGCGGGTGGAGATTCGCGAGGAGCTCAGGCAGCAGAAGGTCGAGCTCGACGCGTTGACCTCCAAGGTCGTGGAGTTGGGCCTGGCGACCTGGTCCGACGACGAACGCGGCGGCGTCTTGATCGTACGCGGCCAGGCGCAGCTCCTGGACGACGTGACCGCGATCGAGGACCTGGAGCGCATCCGGCGACTGTTCTCGGCGCTGGAGACCAAGGAGGCGCTGCTCAGCCTGCTCGATCTGACCGGATCCGCCGAGGGCGTGCAGATCTTCATCGGCGCCGAGAACGACCTGTTCGGCCTGGCCGGCTGCGCCGTGGTCATCGCGCCCTATTCCAACAGCCAGCAGAGAATCGTCGGCGCCATTGGCGTGATCGGCCCGACCCGCATCGATTACGCCCGGATCATCCCCCTGGTCGACTACACCGCCCAGGTGATCGGGCGGATCATCGGCTGATGCGAAGATTGAACGAACCATCGAGGGAAACAGGAATGGGCCTCAGGCATGCCTGAACGCAAAAAGAAGGATTCGAAAGGCAAACGCGCCGCGGCCGAGGCCGAGGCGGCGAGCGTGGCCGACCAGGCCGAGGCGGTCGACTCCGAACCCGATGTCCCGGGCGAGACGGCACCGGCCGAAGCCGCCCCGGGCGAAAGCGCCCCGGGCGAAAGCGTTGCGGCCGAGGTGGATCGGGCGGCCGGGCTGGAGGTCGAGCTCGCCGCGCTCAAGGACCAGTTGCTGCGCGCGCTTGCCGAGACCGAGAACCTGCGCCGGCGCAGCCAGCGCGAGCGCGAGGACGCCGTGAAATACGCCGCGGTGCCGCTTATCAAGGACCTGGTCGGCGTCGTCGACAACCTGCGCCGCGCGATGAGCAGCGTGTCCAGCGAAGCGCTGGAGGCCGACGAGCACCTCAGGACGCTCATGACCGGGCTCGAGATGACCGAGAAGGAGCTGAACGCGGTCTTCGAGAAGCACCACATCGTCAGGATAGAGCCCCTGGGCGAGCGCCTCGATCCGCATTACCACGAGGCGATGTACGAGATCCCGGACCCGGAGGCCGCGAGCGGGACCGTGCTTCATGTGCTCCAGCCCGGCTACCGCCTGCACGGCCGGCTCTTGCGCCCGGCCCAGGTCGGCGTCGCCGCGGGCGGACCCGCGCCGGTCCGGGAGGCCGAGGCGGCGCCCGAGCCCCCTGTCGAGCCCCCTGCCGAGCCCCCTGCCAAGCCGGACGGCGACCCCGAATCCGCGGGCGGCAACGGCGAAACCCCGCCGGGCAGCACGGTCGATACCACCGCCTGAACCCCAATTTCTCCGATTAGTCCGCGGCTCCCGCGCCCGCCCTACCCGCCGTACCCGCCGTTTGCGGCGCGATCAGGAACGGCGAGTCGGGGTCGTGCGCCCGGTAGCCCCGCTTGGCGAGGCCGGGTTTGCGCACCGCGTAGCAATAGACGCAGCCGTGCGGGCACGAGTCGTAGGCGCCGATGTCGCGCGATTCGGCGCACAGGCAGCCCGGGCGGTTGCCTTTGGTGCGGGCGCCGAGCGGGCGCCCGGCGAGGTCCGACAGGCGCGCCGCGTCGATGCAGCGGGCCGGCTCGATGCCGGGGCCGAGGAGCTCCGGCTGGGCGCAGAGCGTGGGGTGCAGCCCGAAGCCGCGCGCGATCCCGGCGAGATCGGCGAGCAGCGCCCGTTTCTCCGCCTCGGGCGGGTCGTCCCAGGTGAAGCCGTGGCGCCCGGCCGCGCGGGTCAGGTTCGCCTTCGTCTTGGCGTAGATATGGGCGAAGGAGAACACCACCTCGTCGACGTTGCCCGAAATCGCGCGCGCCAGGCGCGTAAAGGTCCGCCGGTGCCACTCGGGCGGGGTCAGCGAGGTGATCAGCAGCGGGTCGTAACGCCACACGGCCGCCCGGGGCCCGTAGCGCCGGGCCAGGCCCTCGATCAGCGCGACCGCGCGCTCGGGCGCCAGCACCGAGGTCTCGAGCGGGCGCGGGTAGCCGGTTACGGTCATCTGCACCACGAAGGGATAGCCGCGGCCGGCGACCTCGGCGAGCGCCGCGCCGAACGGCCCGGGGTTGCGGGTCCAGAAGACGAAGCCCTCGACCCTCTCGCGGGTCAGCGGGATTTCGTGGATCTGGCCGCCGTAGGGGTTGACCACGCGGCAGAAGCCGGCGTCCAGGCGCCTCATGAACCAGTCGCCGTAGAAGGCCGGGATGTCGCTGCGGTAGCTGGCCGAGACGATCGCCGCTTGCGGTCGCGGCCATCGCTTGCGGTCGCGGCGCGGCGCCCCGCCGCTATTCATTGGAATCGACATGGCCCCCGGCGGCGCCCCTTCCGGCATCACTCCTTCCGGCCTCGCCTTTTGCGGCCCGGCGCGCGCCGAGCCGGCGGAAGAAGACGTAGATGGCGCCGGCGACGAGCGCGGCCCCGGTCCCGACCCGGACCATGACCGGGTCGTGCAAGACGGTCTCGCCGACGATCGCGAAAACCGCTCCGGCCATGACCGTCAGCACCAATGCCCAGAGGATGGCCCGATAAACGCCGTCGTTCGGCAGTCGATCCTTGTCGTCCGGCACGGTCTTAACGAAACCTTTCCGCGAGCGGCGCGTTTCACCCGCAAGATCGATTCTGGTCGCCCGGGTTCGCTCCGGCAAGGGCCGAATCGGCCCGCCCGGCGGCGGAATTCGGCGAGAACCCTTGCGTTCTGCGTCTTGTAGGCCGCGCCGGGCTTCTTATATATCCCGCGTAGCACGAAGGTTTTGACACTCCACCCACCGGGGACCCAGGCGCGGTGCTTTATCTTAATGAGGCCGCCCGGGCGGTTTGCTAGGACGCGAGGAGGAGCATGAGCAAAGTAATCGGTATCGATCTCGGCACGACCAATTCCTGTGTCGCGGTCATGGACGGAAAGAACGCCAAGGTCATCGAAAACGCCGAGGGCGGGCGCACGACGCCGTCGATGGTCGCGTTCTCGGATTCGGGCGAACGGCTGGTCGGCCAACCGGCCAAGCGCCAGGCGGTCACCAACCCCGAGAACACCCTGTTCGCGATCAAGCGGCTCATTGGACGCCGCTTCGACGACCCCATGACCAAGAAGGACCAGGGCCTGGTCCCCTACAAGATCATCAAGGCCGACAACGGCGACGCCTGGGTCGAGGCCCAGGGCGAGAAATACAGCCCGTCGCAGATCTCCGCCTTCATCTTGCAGAAGATGAAGGAGACGGCGGAGAAGTTCCTGGGCGAGGAGGTGACCCAGGCGGTCATCACCGTGCCCGCCTATTTCAACGATTCCCAGCGCCAAGCGACCAAGGACGCCGGCAAGATCGCCGGCCTCGAGGTGCTGCGCATCATCAACGAGCCGACCGCGGCCGCGCTCGCCTACGGGCTCGAGAGGCAAGGTAGCGGCACGATCGCGGTCTACGACCTGGGCGGCGGCACCTTCGACATCTCGATCCTCGAGATCGGCGACGGCGTCTTCGAGGTCAAGTCAACCAACGGCGATACCTTCCTGGGCGGCGAGGACTTCGACAAGCGCATCATCGACTACCTGGCCGACGAGTTCAAGAAGGAGCAGGGCATCGACCTGCGCGGCGACAAGCTCGCGCTGCAGCGCCTCAAGGAAGCGGCCGAGAAGGCCAAGATCGAGCTGTCGTCCGCGGCCCAGACCGAGATCAACCTGCCCTTCATCACCGCCGATCAGAGCGGACCCAAGCACCTCAACATCAAGCTCACCCGGGCCAAGCTCGAGGCGCTGGTCGAAGACCTGGTGCAGCAGACGGTCGGCCCGGTCAAGGCGGCGCTCAAGGACGCCGGGATCTCCCCCGGCGAGGTCGAGGAGGTGATCCTGGTCGGCGGCATGACGCGCATGCCCAAGGTCATCGAGACGGTCAAGAACGTCTTCGGCAAGGACCCGCACCGCGGCGTCAACCCGGACGAGGTGGTGGCCTCGGGCGCGGCCATTCAGGCCGGCGTCCTGCAGGGCGACGTGAAGGACGTGCTGCTGCTCGACGTGACCCCACTGACGCTTGGCATCGAGACGCTCGGCGGCGTCGCGACCTCGCTCATCGACCGCAACACCACGATCCCGACCAAGAAGAGCCAGGTGTTCTCGACCGCCGAGGACAATCAGACCGCGGTCACCATCCGGGTCTTCCAGGGCGAGCGCAAGATGGCGGCCGACAACAAGCTGCTCGGCCAGTTCGACCTGATCGGCATCCCGCTGTCGGCGCGCGGCGTGCCGCAAGTCGAGGTCACCTTCGACATCGACGCCAACGGCATCGTCAACGTCGGCGCCAAGGACAAGGCGACCGGCAAGGAACAGGCGATCCGCATCCAGGCTTCCGGCGGCCTGTCCGCGGACGATATCGACCAAATGGTCAAGGACGCCGAGGTGCACGCCGAGGAGGACAAGAAGCGGCGCGAGCTGGTCGAGGCCAGGAACCACGCCGAGGCGCTCATCCACACGGCCGAGAAGACCCTCGCCGAAGCCGGCGACAAAATAAGCGGTGCGGACAAGGCCGCTGTGGAGGAGGCGGTCGCCGCGCTCAAGACCGCGGCCGAGGGCGAGGACACCGACGACATCGGCGCCAAGACCGAGACGCTCGCCCAGGTCTCGATGAAGATGGGCGAGGCGATGTACAAGGAAGCGCAGGCGGCGGCGGCCGCGGCGGCGGAACCGGGCGCGGGCCCGGACGGCTCCGGGAACGGGGCGGCCGGGGATGACGGCGCCGCCGGCGGCGAGGACGAGGTGGTCGACGCCGACTTCGAAGAGGTCGACGACGACAAGAAGGGCAAGACCGCCTAGGGCGGCGGGTCGAATCGCGGTCGCGGGCGCGCGATGCGAGGCGGAACGAGCGACGGGACACCGGGTCGCGCGCCTCGGTTTTCCGGCGTCCCTCCTTTCGGTCGCCGAGGCTAATCGCCCATGGCCAAGCAGGATTATTACGATACCCTCGGCGTATCCCGCGGCGCCCGCGACGCCGACCTCAAGACGGCCTACCGCAAGCTGGCCATGCAGCACCACCCCGACCGCAACCCGGACGACGCGGCCGCGGAGCGCAAATTCAAGGACATCAACGAGGCCTACGGGGTCCTGAGGGACGCCGACAAGCGCGCCGCCTACGACCGCTTCGGCCACGCCGCCTTCGAGAACGGCGGCGGCCCGCAGGGGGCCGACGGCGCCGATTTCAATTTCGGCACCGGCTTTGCCGACATCTTCGACGAGATGTTCGGCGAGTTCATGGGCGGCGGCGCCCGGCGCGGCGGCACCCGGCGCGGGAGCGACCTGCGCTTTAACATGGAGATCTCGCTCGAGGAGGCGTTCCAGGGCAAGACCGCCGAGATCCGCGTGCCGACCAGCGTCGGCTGCGAGGTTTGCGCCGGCACCGGCGCGGCCAAGGGCTCCTCGCCGGTCGTCTGCGGCTCGTGCCAGGGCCGCGGCCGGGTGCGCGCCCAGCAGGGATTTTTCACCATCGAGCGGACCTGCCCGACCTGCCACGGCGTCGGCCGGGTCATCGAGAGGCCGTGCACGGCCTGCACGGGCGCCGGCCGGGTGCAAAAGGACAAGACCCTCAAGGTCAATATCCCGTCGGGCGTCGAGGACGGCACGCGCATCCGCCTGAACGGCGAGGGCGAGGCCGGTGTGCGCGGCGCCCAGCCGGGCGATCTTTACATCTTCCTGTCGGTCCAGGCGCACCGCCTGTTCCAGCGCGACGGCGCCCACATCTACTGCCGCGTGCCCATCCCCATGACCACGGCGAGCCTGGGCGGCGGCATCGAGGTGCCGACCATCGACGGCAACCGCGCGCGCGTCACCCTGCCGGCCGGCACCCAAAACGGCCGCCGGTTCCGCCTCAAGGGCAAGGGCATGCGCATCCTGCGCTCGAACGCCCGCGGCGACATGTACGTCGAGGTCACCGTCGAGACCCCGGTCAATCTGACCAAGCGCCAGAAGGACCTGCTCGAGGAGTTCGAGACCGCGGGCAAGGGCCGGCGCACCAGCCCGGAATCCGAGGGCTTCTTCGCCCGCGTGAAGGAGTTCTGGGAGGATTTGACCGAATAGCCGGGCGCCGCTCGCGCGGTCACCGCTTTCCACGCGCTCGACGACACCCGTTTCGCCATCGCCCCCAACCGTGCTAAACCGGCTCCCGGCGTGATCTGAGGAGGCGAAGGCCATGGAGCGTTACCGGGTCGGAGTGGTCGGCTGCGCCGGGCGCATGGGGCGCATGCTGCTGAGCGTGCTGGCCGCGACCGAGGGCTGCGAGATCGTCGGCGGCACCGAGACGCCGGACAGCCCGGCGGTCGGCGCCGACCTGGGCGCGCAGGCCGGGCTCGGCGAATTGGGGATCGCGGTCGGGGCCGACCCGGTCGCGCTCTTCGCCAAGGCCGAGGCGGTCATCGATTTCACCACGCCTGCGGCGAGCGTGAGCCATGCGGGCCTGGCTGCCCAGGCCGAGGCCGTGCACGTCATCGGCACCACCGGGCTGGACGCGGATGAGAACGCGGCCATCGCGCGCGCCGCCCGGCACACCGCGATCGTCCAGGCGCCCAACATGAGCCTGGGGATCAACCTTTTGCTCGCCGTGGTCGAGCAGGTGGCCGGCATTCTCGATCCCGACTACGACGTGGAGATCGTCGAGATGCACCACCGCCACAAGGTGGACGCGCCCTCGGGCACGGCGCTCGCGCTCGGCCGGGCGGCGGCGGCGGGGCGCGGCGTCGATCTCGACCAAGTGGCGCAGCGTGGGCGCGACGGGGTGACCGGGCCGCGCCGGCGCGGCGACATCGGCTTCGCCACGCTGCGCGGCGGCGATGTTGCCGGCGAGCACACGGTGATCTTCGCCGCCCAGGGCGAGCGCGTGGAATTCGCCCACAAGGCCTCGAGCCGCGAGGTCTACGCGCGCGGCGCGGTCAAGGCGGCGCTGTGGGCGCGCGCCAAGCCGCCGGGGCTCTATTCCATGCGCGACGTGCTGGGGCTGGATTAGGCGCCGGCCAGAAATTCGTCGCGGCTCAGCTCGAAGAATGGCAGCTCGCGTCCGTAGTGCCTGGCGGTGCCGGCGGCGCGCAGGCCGATCTTGCGCAGCACGCCTTGGGAGGCGGCGTTGTCCGGATCGCTGACCGCGACGATGGGGTCGAGTTTGAGTTCCCGGAAGCCATAGTCGAGAGCGACCGTCGCCGCCTCGGTGGCGAGGCCCCGGCCCCAGGCCGCGCGCCGGAAGCGGTAGCCGATCTCCATCAGCCCGCTGTCCTGAAGCGGGAATACCCCGCACCAGCCGATGAAGCCCGGTGCCTCCCGCAATTCAATGTGCCAGAACGCGCCCCGCGGCGGCGCGAGGATGCGGATTCGAATATCGGCGCGTTGGGCAGCGGCGTCCTCGGGGATCGGCCGGATGAAGCGCATGACCTCCGGGTCGCGGTCCATGGCCAGGCGCGCCTCCAAATCCGCCAGCCGGGGTGCGTAGAGGCGCAGGCGCGCGGTCTCGATATCGGGTGGTTCGTGGGCGCGCGCGTCCACCATGGCGCCGATGATAAAGTCGGAACGAGTTCCGCGACAGCGAAACTTGTCATAGACTACCCGCCCATGAAAAAAGCCCACATCGCGGAACTGTTCGAACGCCTGGCCGCGGCGCTGCCCGAGCCCAGGGGCGAGCTGGAATACGATAATCCCTATACCCTGTTGGTTGCGGTCGTGCTCTCCGCCCAGGCTACCGACGCCGGCGTCAACAAGGCCACCGGCCCGCTGTTCGAGCTTGTCGACACGCCGCAAGCGATGCTGGCCCTCGGCGAGAGCCGGCTCAAGGATCACATCAAGTCGATCGGCCTGTTCAACACCAAGGCCAAGAACATCATGGGGCTCTCGCGCCGGCTGATCGAGGAGCACGGCGGCCAGGTGCCGCGCGACCGCGAGGCCTTGCAACGGCTCCCCGGCGTCGGGCGCAAGACGGCCAATGTGGTGCTCAACGTGGCCTTCGGCGAGCCCACCATCGCCGTGGATACCCACATCTTCCGGGTCGCCAACCGCACCGGCCTGGCGCCCGGCAAGACCCCGCGAGAGGTCGAGGCCGGGCTCGAAAAGGTGGTGCCGCGCGCGCGCAAGCTGCACGCCCATCACTGGCTGATCCTGCACGGCCGTTACGTCTGCAAGGCGCGCAAGCCCGGCTGCCCGGCCTGCACCATCCGCGACCTCTGCGCCTACAAAGCCAAGACCACCCTTGATACCAAGGAGCGTTGATAATGACCCATAGAGACGGTTTCCCAAGGCTTTCGGCCAGGAGCGCGTGGCGCGGCGATGCAAGGCATCGCAAGCCCTG
>JACZWN010000042.1 GCA_022572105.1 Pseudomonadota bacterium
GGGGCCAGCGTCACCAGGCGTTCGCACCAGCCTTCGGGCCGTTTCTCGAACTGGCGGATCGGCAAGGCGTCGAAGAATTCGTTGGCGACCAGCAGCAGCGGGCCGTCGGGTACTTGGTCCAGGCTCTCGTGCCAGGTCGGGCGCGCCGCGCCGGTGCTGTGCGCCAGGGTCTGCCCCTGACGGGCGCGCAGCGCCGGGCTGATCTCGACGAAATGCAGGCGCAACGCGGCGCCGAACCCGGGCACGACGCGCGCGGCGCGCAGCGCGTCGGCCATCAGCGTGCCGCGCCCCGGCCCCAGCTCGACCAGCAGCACCGGCTCCGGGCCGCCCATGCGCTGCCAAGTGTCGGCGCACCACAGGCCGATCAGCTCGCCGAACATCTGACTGATCTCGGGCGCGGTCACGAAGTCGCCGCGCGCGCCGAAGGGATCGCCGGACATGTAGTAGCCATGGTCCGGATGCGCGACCGCCTCGGCCATGTAGTCGGCCACGGTGATCGCGCCGAGGCGGGCGATCCGGGCGGCGATCAGCTCGCCGAGCGCGGTCATGGCCCCCGAGTTTCCGTATCCGCCCGGGATCCGCCCGGGCTTATACCAAGGGGCGCGCGCGCCGCGCCCAGACCACGAGGACCAAGCCGGCCAGCAGCAACGGCAGGGAGAGCCACTGACCCATGGTGGTGCCGCCGAGCAGGAACCCCAGGTACGCGTCGGGCTCGCGGAACAGCTCGGCCAGCATGCGCGCCACGGCGTAGCCGATCAGGAAGGCGCCGGCCAGCGTTCCGCGGCGCTCGAGCGCGCGCGCGCGGACCATCAGGTGGAGGACCAGGAGCAGCACCAATCCCTCGATGGCGGCCTCGTAAAGCTGGCTCGGATGGCGCGGCTGCGGGCCGCCGTGGGGGAAGACCATGGCCCAGGGCACCTCGCTCGGCCGCCCGAACAGCTCGCCGTTGATGAAGTTGGCGATGCGCCCGAGGAACAGGCCGATGGGCGCGGCGGCGGCGACGATGTCGGCGAGCGCCAGGACCGGCAGGCCGCGCCGGCGCGCGAACATGACCTCGGCCGCGACCATGCCGAGCAGCCCGCCGTGGAAGCTCATGCCGCCGCGCCAGATGAACAGGATCTCCTGCGGGTTGGCGAGGTAGAAGCCGGGCTTGTAGAACAACACATAGCCCAGACGGCCGCCGAGCAAGATGCCGAGCGTGGCCCACAGCAGGAAGTCGTCGAAGGCGTCCGCGCTCACGCTCTGCGGCGGCCGGGCCGCCAGCCAGCGGCAGTAGCGCCAGGCGATCAGCAGGCCCCCGATGTAGGCCAGCGCGTACCAGCGGATCGCGAAGGGACCGATGGTAATCAGCACCGGATCGATCGCCGGAAAGTTGAGCACGCCGATCATCGGTAGGGGTCCGCGGCGGCCAGGTGATCGCGGACGTAGCGCCGCACGCCGTCCTCCAGTTCGGTGAAGGGCGGCTCGTAGCCGGCCGCGCGCAGACGCTCCATCCTGGCCTCCGTGAAGTACTGGTACTTGTCCCGGATCTCCTCCGGGGTCGGAACGTAGTGGACGTTCTCGGGCTGGTCCAGGGCGGCGAACAGGGCGCGGGCCAGGTCCGCGAAGCTGCGCGCCTTGCCGGTGCCGAGGTTGAACAGGCCGTTGACCTGGCGGTTCTCGAGCAGCCAGAGCATGACCTCGACGCAGTCGCCGACCCAGATGAAGTCGCGCTTCTGGCCGCCGTCCGGGTAGTCGGGCCTGTGCGACCGGAACAGCCGCGCCGGCTCGCCGGCCGCGACCTGGCGGTACAGGTGCGAGGCGACGCTGGCCTGGGCGCCCTTGTGGTACTCGTTGGGGCCGTAGACGTTGAAGAACCTGAGGCCGGCCCACTGCAGCGGCACCGGACCGCCGTCGGCCAGCCGGCGCGCCACCCAGCGGTCGAACAGGAGCTTGCTCCAGCCGTAGGCGTTGAGTGGGCGCAGGCGCGCCAGGTGTTCGATCGAGGCGTCGTCGTCGAAGCCCTCGGCGCCGTCGCCGTAGGTCGCCGCCGAGGAGGCGTAAATGAACGGCTTGTTGTGCTCCGCGCAAAAGGCCCACAGCCGCGCCGGGAGCCGGAAGTTGGTCTCGACCAAGGCGTCGCCATCGCGCGCGGTGGTGTCGCTGATCGCGCCCAGGTGGACCAGCGCGCGCAGGCGGTCGGCCGCGCCCGACAGGAACGCCAAGAGCTGGTCCGGAGGCACCACGTCCTCGATCTCGAGCTTGGCGATGTTGCGCCACTTGCCGCCCGCGCCCGGGCCGTCCGCACCTTGGCCGTCCGCGCCCAGGCGGTCGCAGATGGCGACCCTTTCGCCGCGCTGGGCGAGCGCCGCGGCCAGGTTGGAGCCGATGAAGCCGGCGCCGCCGGTAATCACGATCATGGCGCTCGAGGGCTCCAGGTTCCCGGGGTTCTCACCCGCATTACGTCCTCAACCCGCCTTCATATGGCCCGTCGCGGCCCTTTATAGAAGGCCGCTCGGCAGCGCGGCAAGCACGGCTTTGGTTGAAGGCGGGCGGCCCAGGCGCCATACTGGCGCGAGCGGGCGTGTTCGCCCGCGGCTCGGAATAGGCGAGGTCCCGCGACATGCAAACCCAGAACCGTCTGCTCGACGACCTGGCCCGCGTGGCTACCGGCGCGCTGGGCGTGGCCGCGGGCATGCGCGGCGAGATCGAATTCCGCCTGCGCGACCAATTCGAGAAGATCCTCTCCAACATGGACCTGGTCACGCGCGAGGAGTTCGACGCGGTCAAGGCCATGGCCGCCAAGGCGCGCGCGGAGCAGGAGACGCTCGCCCGGCGGGTCGCCGCGCTCGAGACGCAACTGGGCGCCAAGGCTGGCAAGGGAGCCGGGCCCAAGAAGACCGCCAAGCCCAACAAGGCCGCCAAGAAGAGCGCGCGCAAAGGCACGGCCCAGAAGACCTGAGCGCACGGCCCAGAAGACCTGAGCACGGCGCCCAAAAAATCTGAGCGCCCGGCCCGCCCGCGGGTTATCCACCGCCGCGGCCGAGATTTCCCGGATCGGGCTCTTGCGTGCCCCAGGCGGAGATGGCACGCTATATCTTGTAGCGAGAGGACGTACAGCCGCTATATATCGGTGCCGAGGCGCCCGCATTGTCGTTCCGGGGATCGGGCGCCGGCGCCCCATGGGGGGGTCCGGGAAGGTCATGACCATCAGCGCAAGCCGGCATCGCGGCGTCCCGGCCAGTCCCATCGATGTCCTGGAGGAGCTGGTCGGCGCCAACGACTGGAGTTTCTCGCGGCACAGCGATACCGAGCTCACGCTCGAGGTTTCCGGCCGCTGGTGCGGCTATCAAATGTACTTCCTCTGGCAGCACGACATGAGCGCCCTGTTCTTCTCGTGCCGGATCGAGCAGCGCGTCCCCGAGGCCAAGCGGGCCCAGGTCTACGAGCTCCTGGCCACGGTCAACGAGGACCTGTGGATGGGCCACTTCGACCTGGTGTCGGAGGGGTCGTCCCCGATGTACCGCCACACCGTGCCGCTACGCGGCGCGGCCGGCGTCAGCGTCGAGCAGTTCGAGGACCTGATCGACGCGGCGGTGGTCGAGTGCGAGCGCTTCTATCCGGCCCTGCAGCTGGTCGTCTGGGGCGGCCGGACGATCGCCGATGCGCTGGTCATGGCGCGCATGGACACGGTCGGCCAGGCCTGATCGGAGGGGCGCGCGCGAGGTCGGTCATGGAAATCGGCGGCTCCCTGCTTCTGGTCGGTTGCGGCAAGATGGGCGGCGCCTTGCTCGGCGGCTGGCTCGAGCGCGGCGTCGCGCCCGGGAGCGTGACCGTGGTCGAGCCGCAAGCGGACTTGGCCGCCGGCTTTGCGGAACGCGGCGTCAACGCGGTCACCGGACCCGGCGCTCTCCCGCCCGAGGCCGCGCCCGAGGCCGCGCCCGCGGTCGTGGTGCTCGCGGTCAAGCCGCAGCAGATGGACGCGGTCCTGCCTGACTACGCCCGTTTCGCGCGCCCTGGGACGGTCTTCCTGTCGATCGCGGCGGGCAAGAATATCGGTTATTTCGAAGGCCATCTCGGCACCGGCGCGGCGATCGTGCGCGCCATGCCCAACACCCCGGCCGCGGTCGGGCGCGGCATGTCCGTGCTCTGCGCCAACGCGCGGGTGAGCGCCGCCCAGCGCCACACCTGCGGCGATCTGCTGGCGGCGGTCGGCGAGACCGCCTGGGTCGACGACGAGGCCCTGCTCGACCCGGTGACCGCGGTCTCGGGCGGCGGGCCGGCCTATGTGTTCCTGCTCATCGAGTGCCTGGCCGAGGCCGGCGCCGCGGCCGGGCTGCCCGCGGATCTGGCCATGCGCCTGGCGCGCGTCACCGTGGCCGGCGCCGGCGAGTTGGTGCACCGCGCCGAGGAGCCGGCCGGCACCCTGCGCGAGAACGTGACCAGCCCGGGCGGCACGACGCTGGAAGCGCTCAAGGTGCTGATGGCGCCCGACGGCCTGCAGGCGCTCATGACCCGCGCCATCGCGGAGGCCACGCGGCGCAGCCGCGAGCTGGCCTCGTGAGGGGAATGGTTTCGACGATTCACCACAGCGGCACGAGAGAACCAAGTTAGATTCTCACCACGAAGACACAAAGACACGAAAAACCTTTTGTCTGCGCGTTTTGCGCGCGGAATTCCTCTTTGTTCCTTCGTGGTGATTCGTTCCGTTTCTCTGTGCCTCTGTGGTGAATCTATTTTTCCGCCGATGGGCGTGCCGCCGGTCGGCCATCGCGCGGCGCCGGTCACCCTGATCGACAGCGACTTCCTGGCATTCCAGGAGATCCGGGCCGCCGCCGGCACGCCCAACGCGGTCTTCCGCCTGAAGCCCGAGGACCGGGTCGCCATGACCGGTGGCCGCATCGCCGACATCAGGCAGACTTGACATCAAGCAGACTTGATGGGGCTCGGGGGTTCCGCTTCGCCTGGCCGGCCATTCGGTGTTAGAATGGCCGCTTGCGAGGAGGCCATGGTCAAGAAGGCCGACATCCCCAGGCACGTCATCGACACGGCCATGAAGCTGGCCGCCGAGCGCGGCTGGCGCGATCTCTCGCTGGCCGAGATCGCCGATGCGGCCAAGCTGCCGCTGTCCAAGGTCTACCCGGTGTTTCCCTCCAAGACGGCGATCCTCGGCGCCTTCTGGCGCCAAATCGACGCCGCGGTGCTGGCCGCCGAGGAGGCCGGCGCGCACGAGGGCAGCGCCCACGACCGGTTGTTCGACGCGCTCATGCGCCGCTTCGACGCGCTCCGGTCGTACCGCGAGGCCCTGGGCAACATCGTTTGCGCCGAGGCCGGCGACCCCGTCTCGGCGCTCTGCGCCCTGTGCCGGCTCAAGCGCTCCATGGCCTGCATGCTGGAGGCGGCCCGGCTGTCCGCGACCGGCCTGCGCGGGGTGCTCAGGGTCAAGGCGCTGGGCCTGGCCTATCTGGCCACGCTGCGCGTCTTCCTGCGCGACGACAGCCCCGACATGGCCGCGACCATGGCCGCCCTCGACCGCAATCTGAGCCACCTCGGGCGCCTGGCGCGCCTCTGTTCGCGGACGCAGTATCGCCCCGCCGGTGTTGCGCAAAAAACTTAGTTAATTCCCAAGAAACATGGCTCTAAGATTTTTGTGCACTGCACAAAAAACCGCTTGACGGGTTCGTTGGGCGGGCACATATAAGGGTCAGATTGTGCACTGCAACATAACCAACATGGACGCCGCGGAGCCGGCGGGACGAGGAGATGAAGACGATGACAAAGGCAAAAGTGAAGACCGGCAACCCCTTCTTGGACGCCGATTTCGGCAGCGGCATGGATTTCGGCAAGTTCGCCGAGCAGTTCAAGCTTCCCGAGCAGTTCAAGCTTCCCGAGCAGTTCAAGTTTCCGGGCGTCGATTCAGAGGCGCTGATCGAGAACCAGCGGCGCAACCTGGAGGCCGTCACCAAGGCCAACCAGGTCGCCTTCGAGGGCGCTCAGGCCGTCGTCCAGTACCAGGCCGAGATCCTGCGCCGGACCATGGACGAGACCACCAAGGCCGTGCAGGAGATGTCCAAGCCGGACAAGATCGAGGATGTCTGGGCCAAGCAGGCCGAGCTTCTGAAAGGGGTCTACGAGCACGGGCTCGCCAACCTGCGCGCGCTGACCGAGATGAGCACCAAGGTGAACGCCGAGGCGGCGGACCTCCTGACCCACCGCGTTTCCGACAGCCTGGGCGAGTTGAAGGGCGCCTTCGCCGCCGACAAGTCGGGCAACGGCGCCCAGAGCAAGGCCGCCCAGTAACGGGCACGGAATTACCTCCCTAGACTGACCTCGACCCGTTCGAGCGGGCCGCCACGCCAGGCGGCCCTTTTTTTCGCGCCCGCCCGGCCTTGCCGCTTGCGAGGGGTCGGTGTTAGCGTCGCCGCGCCAAGGGCGGGGCGGACGGACGATGGGCGGCGCGCGCGAGACGATCGGTTTCGACGATTTCCTCAAGCTCGACATCCGGGTCGGCACGGTCGTGAAGGCCGAGCCCTATCCCGAGGCGCGGCGGCCGGCGATCAGGATCTGGGTCGACTTCGGCGCCGAGCTCGGGGTCCGGAAGGCCTCGGCGCAGGTTACCGCGCACTACACGATCGAGGATCTCGTCGGCCGTCAGGTCGCCGCCGTGGTCAACTTCCCGCCCAAGCAGATCGGCAAGTTCATGTCCGAGATCCTGGTGCTCGGCGTCCCGGACGTGGGCGGCGAGATCGTGCTCCTCGGCCCGGAGCGCCGGGTCCCCGACGGTGGACGGATGTATTGAACGCGCCACGCGCGCGCGGCCAGACCCCCGGATCGGCGCGGCATTGCGGCAAGGGAGGCGGGTGCCCTGGCGAAGCTCTGGGAGGCCTGGTGCGGCCTCGATTTCACCCGGGCCGGAGCGGACCAAACGGAAAACGCTTTAGCGCAGCGCCGCGGCGATGTTGCCGCCGTCGACGGTGAGCACGGCGCCGGTGGTCTTGGCCGACAGCGCCAGGTCGACGAAGGCCTTGGCCACGTCCGCGGCCGTGACCTCGCGGCGCAACAGGTTGCCGCGCATGTAGTCGGCCTCGCTGACGCCGCGCGCCTCGGCGCGCGAGGCGATCATGTCCCCGGTCAAGAGGCCGCTCTGGATGCGGTCGGCGTTGACCGCGTTGGAGCGGATGCCGTCGGCGCCGTAGTCGACCGCGTACTGGCGCATGAGCGCCAGCGTCGCTGCCTTGGGCAGGCCGTAGGGCCCGAAGTTCGGGCCCGGATTGACCGCTTGCTTGGAGGCGTTGAACAGCAGCACGCCGCCGGTCTTTTGCCGCAACATGATCGCGATCCCGGCCTGGGCGACGCGCTGGTGGCCGAAGAAGTTGAGCTCGAAGGACTCGCGCAGCACCTGGTCCGAGACCTCGCCGATGCGCCCCTGCCAGGCCGCACCCGCGTTGGAGACCACGACGTCGACCCCGCCGAAGGCCTCGGCCACCTTCTCGAAAGCGGCGCGCACCGAGGCGTCGTCGGTCACGTCGCAACGCACCCCGAGACCGCCCACCTCGCGCGCGGCCGCCGCGACCCGATCCTCGTCGAGGTCGAGCAGGGCGATCTCGGCGCCCGCGGCCTTGAACGCGGCCGCGGTGGCCGCGCCGATGGCGCCGCCGCCCCCGGTCACCACGACGACGTGGCGGGCCAGCGCCCTCTCCTTGGCCGCGCCGAGCTTGGCCTGTTCGAGCGACCAGTACTCGATGTCGAAGATATCGGCTTCGGAAATGCTTTCGAACTCGCCGATCGCCTCGGCCGCGGCGACGACCTCGACCGTGGCCTCGGCCAGGTCGCCGGCGATGGCCGCCGCCTGGGCGCTGTCGCCGGCGGCGAACAGGCCCATGCCGGGCACCAGCACGACCCGCGGCGCGGCGTCGAGCTGCGTCCTGGTCCCGCCGCGGCGCGCGTCGTTGCGCGCGAAGTAGTCGCGGTAGCGCGCCTCGTAGCCGGCGATCGCCTCGGCCGCGCCGGCGGCGAAGCCCGCGAGGTCGCCGGCCTCGGGCGCCGGGACGATGACCGGGGTCGGTTTGGTGCGGATCGCGTGGTCCGGGGTTACCGGGCCGGCCTGGCTGTAGCGGGCGAGCTCGGCGCCATCGACGTAATCGCGGACCGCCGCGCCGGCCCGGAAATCGAGGATGAAGCGGGTGTACAGGCCCTGGTCCGGGTCCACCCGCCGCGCCAGCAACCCGCGCAGGATCGGCGCGACCTGGGCCGGCGTGGCCAGCGCCCGGGGCAGCGGGCCGACGGCGACGCTCTTCCTGGTCCCGCGCGCGGCGCGCGCCTCGGCGAGGCCGACCAGCGCGATCATGCGTTCGTAGGCCTCGCGCGCGCTGGCGCCGAAGCTGACGACCCCGTGCTTGAGCAGGATCAGGCCCTCGGATCCGGGGTTCTCATCGAAGGCCTCGACGGCCCGTTTGGCCAGCGCCAGGCCCGGCATGACGTAGGGCACCAGTGCCGCGCGATCGCCGTAGACCTGGCGGCAGATCGCCTCGCCGTCGGGCTGGCCGGTGAGCGCGAGCACGGCGTTGGAATGGGTGTGGTCGACGTAGCTGTGCGGCAGGAAGGCGTGCAGGAGCGTCTCGATCGAGGGCGTGGGCGCGCGTGAATCGAGCAGGTTGATGCGCAGCGCGTTGACCATGTCCGCGTCGCCGAGCGCCTCCAGCTCGGCCAGGCGGCGCAGCGGTTCCAGGCGCACGGCCGGCAGCCCCGGCGGCTCGATCGCGGCCATGTCCCAGCCGCTGCCCTTGACCCGCAGCACCTCGACCTCTTCCCCGGTGATGTCGGGCTGGCGCGTCTTGACCGAGGTGTTGCCGCCGCCGTGCAGCACCAGGCTCGGCACGCCGCCGAGCAGGCGCGTGCTGTAGACCCTGAGCGCCAGGTCCTCGGCCACGCCCTGCTCCCGGTAGCGGGCGATCGCGCGCCCGGCCTCGGCCTCGCTCCACAGACTCTCCATTTACCCGGGTCCTCGGCGGCGGCTTCGATCCGCTATCATAATATTTTCGCCCTCATGGCGCCTCCCTCACCGGCGCTGTCCTATTGATTATGGGTCCTATTGATTGTGGCGCTCGGGATAGAGCGCGAGCAGCCCCTCGCGCGAGGCGGGACAGACGCCGCGCTCGGTGATCAGCCCGGTGATCAGGCGCGCCGGCGTCACGTCGAAGGCGAAATTGCCGAGCGGGCTATTCTCGGGCGTTATGCGCACGCTGGTGATGTGGCCCTCGGCCGTCATGCCGGTCACCTCCGCGACCTCGGCGCCGGCACGCTCCTCGATCGGGATCTCGGCAAGCCCGTCCTCGATGGTCCAATCGATGGTCGGGCCCGGCAGGGCGACGTAGAACGGCACGCCGTTGTCGTGGGCGGCGAGCGCCTTCAAGTAGGTGCCGATCTTGTTGCAGACATCGCCCGCGGCCGTGGTCCGGTCGGTGCCGGTGATGCACAGGTCGACGCGCCCCCGCTGCATCAGGTGGCCGCCGGCGTTGTCGACGATGACCGTGTGCGCCACGCCGTGCTCGCCCAGCTCCCAGGCGGTCAGCCCGGCGCCCTGGTTGCGCGGCCGGGTCTCGTCGACCCAGACGTGGACCGGGATGCCCTCGTCGTGGGCCAGGTAGATGGGCGCCAGCGCCGTGCCCCAGTCGACCGTCGCCAGCCAGCCGGCGTTGCAGTGGGTCAGCAGGTTGACCGGCCGCGCGCGCTCCGCCGCCTCCCAGGCCGCGCGGATCAGGCCCAGCCCGTGCCCGCCGATGGCGTGGTTGGTCGCCACGTCCTCATCGCAGATTTCCCGGGCGCGGGCATAAGCAAGGCCGGCGCGCGCGGCCTCGGCCGCCGGGCGCAGGCGGGCCAAGAGATCGTCGATGGCCCAGTTCAGGTTGACCGCCGTCGGCCGGGTGTCGAGCAGGACCTGCGCCGCGCGCTCCAGGCTGGCCTCCGAGGCATCGGCGCGCAAGGCGAGCGCGAGCCCGTAGGCGGCGGTCGCGCCGATCAGCGGCGCGCCGCGCACCCACATGTCGCGGATCGCCGTGGCGGCCTCGTCCAGGGTCTCCAGGCGCCGCGTGACGAAGTCGTGCGGCAGGCGCGTCTGGTCGATGATCTCCACCGCCCAGCCGTCCTCCGCGAGCCAGATGCTGCGATAGCCACGCGCGCCGACTTTCATGCGCCACAGCCCCCCGCGTCTCAACCGCCCAGCACGCGCCCGGCCACGGCGTCGAGCCGGGCGGCCATTTCGGGGTCGCGCGCGTCGGCCTGCGTGATGAGCGCGGAATCCAGCGCCCGGTGGCAACCCGCCTCGCAGGAGGCAGTCCGCCCGGCCAGCTTGGGTGCGACCCGCTTGACCAGCGCGCGCGCCTGGTCCGCGTTCTCGCCAAGCACGCGCACCACCTGCTCCACGGTGACGTGGTCGTGGTCGTCGTGCCAGCAGTCGTAGTCGGTCACCATGGCGACCGTCGCGTAGCAGATCTCGGCCTCGCGGGCGAGTTTGGCCTCGGGCATGTTGGTCATGCCGATCACGTCGCAGCCCCAGCTCCGATAGAGCTCGGATTCGGCCACGGTCGAGAACTGCGGCCCCTCCATGACCAGGTAGGTGCCGCCGCGCACGGCCTCGAGGCCGAGCTCGCCCGCCGCCTCCTCGAGCCGGTCGCCGAGGCGCGCGCACACGGGATGGCCCATGGACACATGGGCCACCAGGCCGGTGCCGAAGAAGCTCTTTTCGCGTGCGAAGGTCCGGTCGATGAACTGGTCGACGATGACGAAGCCGCCGGGCGCCAGGTCCTCCTTGAGCGAGCCGACCGCGGACAGCGAGATGATCTCGGTGACGCCGGCGCGCTTCATGGCGTCGATGTTGGCGCGGAAGTTGAGCCGCGAGGGCGGCACCTTATGCCCGCGGCCGTGGCGCGGCAGGAACACCATGGCCTGACCGTCGAGCTCGCCGAACAGCAGCTCGTCCGAAGGCGCGCCGAACGGCGACTCCACGCGCCGCCACTCGGTGTTCGTGAGGCCGGTGATGTCGTAAACGCCGCTGCCGCCGATCACGCCGACGACCGGCGGGGTGCCCGGCTCGATCATGCCCGCTCCTTCCCCAATCGGCCCCCCTTACGGACGATGTTCAGGCCGGTCGTCCGGGTGTACTCGACGCCGCGCTTCATGCCAAGGGCGCGACGCGGAAAGGCCGCCCGGACGCGGGCGGCCTTTTTTGAAAAATAGCGGCTCTTGCGATCGGCTCAGTGCAGGTCGGCCCAGACCTTGCGCTTGACGGCGTAGAGCACGCCGGTGAAGACCAAGAGAAACAGCATGACGCCGATGCCCATGGACTTGCGCTCCTCCATCTCCGGCTCGGCGGTCCAGGCGAGGAAGGTCGCCACGTCCATGGCCATCCGCTCGACCGTGGCCGGCGTGCCGTCGCCGTACTCGACCGCGTCCTCGAACAAGGGCGGCGCCATGGCGGTCACATTGCCCGGGAAGTAGAGGTTGTAGTTCTGTCCCTCCAATATCTCCAGGCCCTCGGGCGGCTCCGCGTAACCCGTAAGCAGCCCGTGAACGTAGTCGGCCCCGCCGGTGCGCGCCTTGACTATGAGCGACAGGTCGGGCGGCACCGCGCCGTTATTGTTCGCCGCCGCCGCCTTGTCGTTCGGGAACGGCGAGGGGAAGCGGTCGGGCGGCCGGCCCGGGCGCTCGAACATCTCGCCCTCCTCGTTTGGCCCGTCCTCGATCGAATACTCCGCGGCGATCGCCTTGATCTCGTCCTCGCCGTAGCCAAGCGCCCCGAGGTTGCGGAAGGCGATAAACCGCAGCCCGTGGCAGCCGGAACAGACCTCGCGGTAGACCTGCAGGCCGCGCTGCATGGCGCCCCGGTCGAACTGGCCGAAGATGCCGGAGAACGACCAGTCGCGCTCGGGCAGCTCCTTGCCCTCGGCCGCCAGCGCGGCACCCGCCGGGAGGCTGAAGAGCAAGACGGCGGCGCCGATCGAGAGCTTCTTCATGGCGCCTTCTCCATCGGCTTGGCCGGCGCCCCGGCGCTTGCCGCGCCCCCGCCCTTGAGCACCGGCTCGCCGATCGAGACGGGCAGCGGCTTGGGCCGGTCGAGCGCCGGAAGCGAGAGCAACGGTACCAGGACCAGGAAATGAAAGAAGTACCAGACCGTGGCCACCTGGCCGATGTAGAGGTACGGCGGCTCGGGCGGGTTGGCGCCGACCCAGCCGAGCACCACGCAGTCGAACACCAGGACCCAAAAAGCCATCTTGTATGCGGGCCGAAAGCGCGCGCTCCTGACCGGCGAGCGGTCGAGCCACGGCATCAGGAACAGGATCAGGCTCGAGCCGAACATGAGCACCACGCCGATCAGCTTGGCCGACAGGAACCAGATGTCGAAGGTGACCGAGCGCAGGATCGCGTAGTAGGGCAGGAAGTACCACTCGGGCACGATGTGCGCCGGGGTCACCAGCGGATTGGCCTCGACGTAGTTGATCGGCTCGCCGAGCGCGTTCGGCGCGAAGAACAGGATGGCCGCGAAGAGCACCAGGAACACGCCCAGCCCGAAGGCGTCCTTGACCGTGTAATAGGGGTGGAACGGGATCTTGTCCTGCGGTCCCTTGGCCTCGATGCCGAGCGGATTGTTGGAGCCGAAGCGGTGCAGCGCCCAGAGGTGCAGGATCACCACGCCGATGATGACGAAGGGCAGGAGGTAATGGAACGAATAGAAGCGGTTGAGCGTCGGGTTGCCGACGGTGAAGCCGCCCCACAGCCAGGTCACGATGTAATCGCCGATGAGCGGCACCGCCGAGAACATGTTGGTGATGACCTTGGCGGCCCAGTAGCTCATCTGGCCCCAGGGCAGGACGTAGCCGACGAAGGCGGTCGCCATCATCAGGAGGAAGAGCACCACGCCCAGTATCCAAAGCAGCTCGCGCGGCTCCTTGTAGGAGCCGTAATAGAGGCCGCGGAAGATGTGGATGTAGACCAGGGCGAAGAAGAACGAGCCGCCGTTCATGTGGATGTAGCGCAGCAGCCAGCCGTAGTTCACGTCGCGCATGATGCGCTCGACCGAATCGAAGGCGTAATCGACGTGCGGGGTGTACTGCATGGCCAGCACGATGCCGGTGACGATCATGATCACGAGCACGATCCCGGCCAGCGAGCCGAAGTTCCACCAGTAGCTCAGGTTGCGCGGGGTCGGGTATTCGTTCAGTTCCTCGTTCAACAGGCTGAAGATCGGGAGCCGATGGTCGACCCACTTGACGAGGGCGGTGATGGTGAGGCCGTTCATGGGTCCGGTCTCCTCAGCCGATGCGGATCGTGGTGTCGTCGAGGAACTCGTAGGGCGGCACGTCCAGGTTCCTCGGCGCCGGTCCCTTGCGGATGCGCCCCGAGGTGTCGTAGTGCGAGCCGTGGCAGGGGCAGAACCAGCCGCCGAATTCCCCCTTCCGCTCGCCGGGCCGCTGGCCAATGGGGATGCAGCCCAGGTGCGTGCAGACGCCGACCATGACCAGCCACTCCGGCTTCTGCACGCGGTCCGCGTCGGCCTGCGGGTCGGGCAGGTCGTCGAGCGGCACGGCGCGCGCGACCTCGATCTCCGCGGCCGTGCGGTGGCGAACGAAGACCGGGTTGCCGCGCCAGATAACGGTGATCGCCATGCCCTCCTCGATGGGCGAGAGGTCGACCTCGGTGGAGGACAGCGCCAGGACGTCGGCCGCGGGATTCATGGAATCGATGAGCGGCCAAGTGACGAAGGCGGTGCCGACGGCCCCCATGGCGCCGGCGGCCAGGTACAAGAAGTCGCGCCGCGTTTCGCCGTCTCCCGAGCCGTCTCCCGAGCCGTCTCCCGAAAGGTCGGGATTCGCGCTATCTGCCATGCTGTCGTTCCCCTATGGTCATGCGGGCCGGTACTCGAGCCCCCGGGTCCGGACGACGCGCCCTCGTAGGGTGCTTGTTTCGCAGCCCGCATATAGAGGAAAATCATCGGGAAGGCAAAGGCCGAGCCGGCCGGTTTCCTGGGAAAATAAAGACGCCGATGCGACTAGCCCTTTTCGAGCCGGACATCCCGCAAAACACGGGCGCCCTGCTCCGCCTCGGCGCCTGTCTGGGGCTGGCCGTCGACATCATCGAGCCCTGCGGGTTCCTGCTCGACGACAAGCGCCTGCGCCGCGCCGGCATGGATTATCTCGACCGGGTCGACATGACCCGGCATAGCTCCTGGGACGCCTATCGGCGCGCGGCCGCGGGGCGCCTGGTGCTGCTGACCACCAAGGGCGGCACCCGCTATACCGACTTTGCCTTCCGCCCCGACGACAACATCCTGCTCGGGCGCGAAAGCGCCGGCGTGCCCGAGGCGGTGCACGCCGCGGCCGACGCCCGCCTGCGCATCCCCATGCAGGGCGGCGCCAGATCGATCAATGTGGCGCTCGCCGCGGCCATGGTATTGAGTGAGGCGCTGCGCCAGACCGATTCGTTTCCGCCGATTCGTTTCTAATACCAAGGAGCGAACCATGGGCCCATCGACCGAAGAGCGGAAGGACCGCACCACCCGGTGGTTCGAGGAGCTGCGCGACGAGATCTGCGCGGCCTTCGAGGCGCTCGAGGACGCGTTGACCGAAGAGATCGCGGAAACCCTGCCGATCGCCGAGGCGTTGCGCGGCGTCCCGCCCGGCCGCTTCGAGCGCAAGGCCTGGACGCGCGGGGAAGACGGTCCCAAGCAGGGCGGCCCGGAGCAGGGCGACCTGGACCGGGGCGGTGGCGGCGTCATGTCGATCATGCGCGGGCGCCTGTTCGAGAAGGTCGGCGTCAACGTCTCCACGGTGCTCGGCGAATTCTCGGAGGACTTCGCCAAGCAGGTCCCGGGCGCCGAGACGGACCGGCGCTTCTGGGCCGGCGGCATCTCGCTGGTCGCGCACCTGCACTCGCCGCTGGTTCCCGCCGTGCACATGAACACGCGCCACATCGCGACCACCAAGTCCTGGTTCGGCGGCGGCGCGGATCTGACGCCCATGGTCCCCGACGAGGACGACACCGCCGCCTTCCACGCCGCCTTCCGGACCGCCTGCGACCGGCACGACCCGGCGTACTACCCGCGCTTCAAGAAATGGTGCGACGAGTACTTCTTCCTCGAGCACAGGGGCGAGCCGCGCGGGGTGGGCGGCATCTTCTACGATTATCTGGACAGCGGCGACTGGGACGCCGATTTCGGCTTCACCCAAGACGTGGGGCGCGCCCTCCTGGAGGCCTACCCGAAGATAGTAGCCCGCCACATGGCCGAGCCCTGGACCGAGGAGCAGCGCCGGCACCAGCTGGTCAAGCGCGGCCGCTACGTCGAGTTCAACCTGCTCTACGACCGCGGCACGGTGTTCGGCCTCAAGACCGGCGGCAACGTCGAGGCGATCCTCATGTCGCTCCCGCCCGCGGTCGCCTGGCCGTAAGCACGCGGCATCACAAGCCCTACCCCTCGTCCTTCAGCATGTCGTCGATCCAGGACAGGCCGGGCGCGCGGGAGACCGTCGCGGTTCTCGTCTCAGGCGCCGGCGATCAGCTCGCGCAGCCGGTCCAGGCAGGCCTTGCGCGCGGGCTCGAAGTCGCGCTCGGACCACCATTCCTCGACCTCCTCCAGGAGGCGGCCCAGTTTGGGGCCCTCGGGAACGCCGAGGGCGCGCGCGTCGCGCCCGAGCAGGGGGAAGCGCTTCGAGGCCAGACGCTCGATGTCCTCGAGCGCCGCTTGGAAAGCTTCGTCCGGGACCGCGCGCTCGTCGCCCCGGTGGCGGCGCGCCCAGCTTAGCTGCAGCAGCTTGCGCGACAGCGGCGCGCCCAGCTTGCGCACGGCGCGGTGCAGGTCCTTGAGCGACACCTCGGCGAGCGGGTCGAGCGGCGGGGCCAACAGATAGACGAGCGCGAAGCGCTGCCGGTTCGACAGGCGCAGGCGCTCGGCGATGCGCTCGGCCTGCTCGCGGCCCGGCTCGAGCACCGCGGCCAGGCGCAGGATCGGATCGACCGGCTCGTCGGTCGCCTCGGCCCGCATGAGGGCGCGCAGCAGGGCGGCGTCGGGTGCCGTGGGCAGAATCTCGCGCAGGATGCGGCGCGCGATCATGATCTCGACGACCGGTATCGGATCGGGCGCCTGCAAGAGCCGGAGCAATTCTGCCCGGATGCGCTCGCCCGAGAGGCGGTCGAGCTCCGGCGCCAGCTCGGCCGCGATTTCGAGGGCCTCGGGGTCCGGCGGCGGCTTGCCGAAATGGGCCTGGAACCGGAAGAAACGCAGCAACCGAAGGTAGTCCTCCTCGATCCGGGCGCGCGCCTCTCCGACGAAGCGCACCCGTCCGGCCATCAAGTCCGCCTCGCCGTCGAAGGGGTCGTAGAGCGCGCCGTCGGGCGCGCAGGACAGCGCGTTGAAGGTGAAGTCGCGCCGTGCCGCGTCCGCCGTCCAATCGTCGGTGAAGGCGACCTTGGCCTGGCGGCCGTAAGTCTCGACGTCGACCCTGAGCGTGGTGATCTCGAAAGGCTTGCCGCCCGCGACCGCGGTCACGGTGCCATGCTGGATTCCGGTCGGGACCGCCTTGATGCCGGCGGCGCCCAGCAGGCGCATGACCTCCTCGGGCGGCAGCTGCGTGGCGATGTCGATATCCTGGACCTTGCGCCCGGCCAAGGCGTCGCGCACGCAGCCGCCCACGAAGCGCACCTCCGCGCCCTCGGCGGTGAGCGCCGCGATCACGGCCCGCGTCTCGGGCGCGCGCATCCAGTCCTGGGGCGGAATCTTGCGGACCGGCGTCACGACGGGAGGCCCGGGCCGGTCATTCGACCACGCGGCTCGGCACCACCTCGCCGTCGATCATCCGGGGCGCCTCCAGCTTGGTGCCCGGCGGCACGCCGCTCGATAGGCGCACCACGACCAGGGCCGCGAGCGCCAGCCCGATGCCGGCGAGCGCGAACCAGGCCCAGGGTCCCTCGTCCCAGCGCAGCGGATCGGGCTCGCCCGCGGCTTGCGCGCGCCGGCGCATCATCGAGACGTAGCCGGCATAGAGCAGCAGCGGCAGCGCGACCGGCAGGACGATGGTGAGCAGGATGCGCAGCATGATTATACCAAGGAGCGTTGATAATGACCCATAGAGATCGGGCAGGCGATCCGCCGGGTAGGAGGGAAGCCGCGGGCGATGCGGGACATCGTCAAGGCTTTCCGACGCCCTCCGGCGGTTCGCCTGCCCGACCGGAACGGCGGTTTCCCAAGGCTTTCGGACGGCGTCGCGCAGGGCTTGCGATGCCTTGCATCGCCGCGCCACGCGCTCCTGGCCGAAAGCCTTGGGAAACCGTCTCTATGGGTCATTATCAGCGCTCCTTGGTATTAGCCCGCCGCGTCCGGGTTCAGGACCTCGACGAGGTTGACCAGCATCCCGGCGGTCGCGCCCCAGATGTAATGGTCCTTGAAAGGGAACACGTAGAACTGCCGGTCCTTGCCTTCGTAGACTAGGCGGTGGCGCTGGCAGTTCTCCGGGGCCACGAAGAAGGCCAGCGGCACCTCGAAGACCTCGGCGACCTCGAAGCTGTCCGGTGCGATCGGAAACGGCGGCATGACCAGGCCGACCACGGGGATCACTTCGAAGCCGGTGCGCGTCACATAGGTGTCCAGGCGGCCGATCAGGCGCACGCGATCGGGCGGCAGGCCGGTTTCCTCCTCGGCCTCGCGCAGGGCCGCGGCCTCGGGGCCCTGGTCGAACGCCTCGATGCGCCCGCCGGGAAAGCTGACCTGCCCGGCGTGATCGTCCAGGTGGTCGGTCCGGCGGGTCAGGAGCACGGTCAGCCCGGCTTCGCGCTCGACGATGGGGACCAGCACGGCCGCGGGCGTCAACCTGCGCCCGGGCTCGTAGAGCTCCGGATTGAGATCGTGGTCGCCGCGCGGACGCTCGGCCCCGGCGGGCGCGCGGCCCATGAGCGAGGCGCGCCGCCGCGGTGTGGGCGCCTCGGCGAAGCGCCGCGCCACCATCTCGGCGCTCAACTCCTCGACGCTCCCATCCTTGGCAATCACTCGGGGCTGCCCAGGGGAAAGAATGTCTCTTTGCTCCATACGCCCAATACCGTCTTGTCCCCGTCGCGGCGCTCGACCGCAAGCTCGACGAGGTGATAATAGACCGAACGCAGAATCAGCGCCTCGAGCCGGTCCCGGACCAAGACATAAGGGCTCGGCTCGCCGCTTTCAGGCGCCTGGGAGACCCGGATCGGATGATCGCGATCGGCCTCGACCCAGTCATCGACGTTGGTCCTGAACCTCAGCACCTGGGCGCTCCCGCCGCCGCTCGCGGCAAGCTCGACCGCAATAAAGGGCGCATCGTCGACGATGACCCGGCCGCGCTCGACCGGGGTGACCAGCCAATATTCGCCATCGGCCTCGCACCTGAGCACGCTGGCGAACAGCTTGACCAGGGCCTTTCGCCCGATCGGCGAACCCTGGTGGAACCAGGTCCCGTCGCGGGCGATGCGGATGTCGAAATCGCCACAGCTCGGCAACCCCTCGCCCTCGCGCGGCTGGCCAGCGGACGACGAAAGCCTTATCTTTCGGTCATCGTCGGCCGGATGTGACGTCTTGTCGGTCATGGCTTGGCGATCATAATACCAAGGAGCGTTGATAATGACCCATAGAGATCGGGCAGGCGATCGGACGGGCCACCGGGCGGGTAGCAGGGAAGCCGCGGGCGATGCGGGACATCGTCAAGGCTTGCCGACGCCCTCCGGCGGTTCGCCTGCCCGACCGGAACGG
>JACZWN010000224.1 GCA_022572105.1 Pseudomonadota bacterium
TGATCGAGCGTGCCAAAGCCCTGATGGACCAGCACAAAGAAAGTCTGCACCAAGCCCTGGCCGCCGGCGTCAAGGTGGTCGCCGGGACCGATGCCGGGGCCGACATCCGGCTCGACAAGCGCCTGCCGGTGGCGTCGGGCATCGGCGGCGGGTCGGCCGACGCGGCGGCGGCGCTGACCGGCCTGTCGGAACTTTGGGGCATCGATGGGGCGGGCGGGCCGGGCCTGGAAAAGCTGGCGCTGGAGCTCGGCGCCGACGTGCCGGCGTGTCTGTTCGGAAGCGCCGCTTTCATCGGCGGCATCGGCGAGGAAATCGTCCGCGCGCCGGCACTGCCGCCGGCCTGGCTGGTCCTCGTCAACCCCGGGGTGCGGTTGTCCACGGCCGCCGTCTTCGCCGCGTGGAAGGGTGAATTCTCGGCCCCGGCGCGCTGGCGCGAGGCGACCCCCGACGCGCGCGCGCTGGCCGCGCGCCTGGCGACGCGGCGCAACGACCTCGAGGCGCCGGCGCTCGCCTTGGTCCCGGAGATCCGCGAGGTGCTCGCCACGCTGCGCGATACGGCGGGCTGCCTGCTCGCGCGCATGTCCGGCAGCGGCGCGAGTTGTTTCGGGCTCTATGTGGTCGAGGCGGCGGCCGTGGCGGCGGTGCGCCGGATCGAGGCCACCCGGCCCGGCTGGTGGGTGCGCGCCGCGCCCATGCGGGTGGCCGCGTCGCAGGCCGGAGATGATACCAAAGGTCGTTGATATTAGGCGGCTATAGTCACGCGTGCGCTGGCCGCGATTAGCCGTCGCCGCCGTCGAGAATTCTGACCACTTCGCGCATGTCGGTGAGCAACGCCGGCGAGGGCTCGCCGTCGACGGGAAGGCCGGCGATCTGCTGGTACAAGCGGATGGCGTACCTGGTCTGCTGGTCGACGATACCGTCGACCGTGCTCGGTGCCAGGTCCAGGCGCGCCAGCATCCGCTCCATTTCGACCAGCTCCTCGCTATCCAGGTCCCATCCCTGCGCACCGCGCGGCGCCTTGGTTGCCGCGGTTCGCTCTTGCGGCGCCCCTGTCCACCGCGGCTCGGATATCGGGTTCCCCGTTTCCATGCCCGGTGCCGCGACGCGCTGGCCACGGCCGGACGGCCCTTCCACCGGGTTCTGGACGCGCGGCCGGGTGATTGCCCCGGGTGCGTCGCCGCCCGCCTCCGCGCGTGCATGACTGGTCTGTCCGGCGGCGATCTGCGCTTCAACTGACGTCATGTCCGGAGGCTCGGTCTGTCCGGCGATGACCAGGATGCCGAGCAATGTCGCGCCGACCAGGAACATGACCGTGCGGTTTTGATGCAGACGCCGCTTGAGGCGGCGCTCGGTGGTGTGAATTCCGTTGGTGGGCACCAGCGTATTGGGCCGCGGCGTGGGCTCGCCCGAGTCGCCCGGCTTGACGCGCTTATCGGTCGCGGGTTTCCGCGCCGCCTGCGGAACCGGTTTCGATGCGCCGCACCCGTCCTTGTTAACGCTGGTTTCGGGCTTGGCGGTGGCCTGATTCGCCGTCGGTGCCGCGTCGGGCCCGCTCGACGAAGAGCCCCCGCTCGACGAAGAGCCCGTGGCCGCCGCCTCGGCATGGCGGGCGGAGTCGGTCCCGCCCGCGGTGCGTCGCTGTGCCTGGTTCTGGTTCGGTTCAGCCATGATTTTCGACTTTTCCTCGGCCATCGGCGGCGTCCCCGCATCCTTGCCGTTGCGCGCCTTCCCCGATCTGGAACTGCGCGCTGTCTCCGATCCGGGGGCTGGCTTCTTGGCCGGCTTCTTGGCCGGTTTCTTGGACGGTGACTTCCTGGCGGTGGTCGCGTCCTTTTCCTTCCTCGCCCCGATCTTCGGCGCCGCGCGCCGAGGCTTTTTCTTGCCGGCGTTCGACGCCAGGTCCTTGGGCGCGCCGGATGCGGCCCGCTTGGACGACGCCTTGCGTTCCGCGCTTCGCCCGGTTGCGGGCTGCGAGCGCCTCGCCGCCTCGTTCGACCCCTGTTTCCTCTCGTCCACGGCTTACCCAATCTCTTCCAGACTTGGAGCGGCATTTTGCCAATAAATTCCTTAAACACGGCTTAACCGTCTTCTGCCCCGAGTCACGCGCCCGGGCCGCTTGTGACCGGCGGGCAGGTTTTCTAAGCTGCGCGCCATGAGCCATAACACTTGGATTCATCGCGCGGTGCGCGTCGCGGTCCGGCCGCTGGCGGCGGGACCGATAACACCCAACCAGGTGACCACGCTGCGCCTGGCCGTCGGTCTGGCGGCGGCGGCCGCCTTGGCCCACGGGGACGGAGCCTGGCGCGCCTGGGGCGCAGGGATTTTCGTTCTTGGTTTGTTTCTAGATCGGGCCGATGGCGAGCTGGCGCGCCTGAGCGGCAAGACCAGCCCTTGGGGCCACACCTACGACCTGGTGAGCGACGCGCTCAGCAACGCCTTCGCCTTCTTTGGCTTAGGTGTCGGCCTGCGCGCGGCGGCGTTTGGCGCCTGGGCGCCGTTCATGGGCCTGTTGGCGGGTCTGTCCATCGCCGCCATCCTGTGGCTGGTGATCAGGCTGGAGACGCTGCACGGCGAGCGGGCCGCCGAGTTCGGAGCCGCCGCCGGGTTCGATCCGGACGACGCGCTTCTGGTGGTGCCGGTGCTGATCTGGCTCGGCCTGTCCGACTGGCTCCTGGCCGCCGCCTGCCTGGGCGCGCCGGGGTTCGCCGTCTTCATGGTCGTGAAGTTCCGCGCCAGCCTGCGCGAGTCCGCTGGCGACAAAAATCGCCGCTAAAGCCCCACGGGGTGAAATAGGTCCTTATCAACGCTCCTTGGTATCAGCCGCGTGAGCGCAGGAGCACCACGGCTCGACGCGCAGTTTGCAGCGAATGCCAGAGCACGAACAAGGCAGCCCCGATCGACACGAATGCGAATGTTTCGAAAGGAAATCCCAGCCAGATCCCGACGGGTATCAAATACGCGCCGTCCTCGAGGTTCAGCCACCCAAGCGTCGGGAATTCGTCGGTTCGATCATGCAGGAACTTCTGTCGAACCAGCAACAGCACGGTATTCAGCATCACGGCGGCGAGGACGATGAGCAGCAGGACGCTCACGAATTCGCCGTTCTCGTGAAGATATGACCAGACCGCCAGCCCCGCGAAGAATGAGAGATAGGTACAGGTCCCGGCGAAGAGATCGAAATACGCGCCGAACTTGCTCGCCGTCCCTTGTATACGGGCCAGTTCGCCGTCAACGCAGTCGATCAGACGAGCCATGAGGAACAAGAGAGCGCCGAGATCAGGGTGATCGATCGCAATGGCAACGCCACTTGCCAGGCCGACAACGAGATCCACGGCGGTAACATGATTGGGCCGAAGCCGCGTGCCGGCGATCCTTCGGGCAATCCAATGCCCTATTCTCTGGTCCCACAGCCGCGGCACGCCCGCCTCCCCATCGACCCGCGCCCCAACGGGCTGCCGTTCCCTTTTCCTCCAGCTCGCTTCGGGCAAAGCCCGAGCGGCACCGCCAGCGCCCGGGCGGTGCGGTGGTCGTGGGGATTGCTGTTCGTGACGCCTGGCGGTCCCGGCACTAGGCTTTTTCCATCCACCATTTTAGAATTTTTGGTAATCTGGGTATGGGGCTCCGGCGTTGTCAAGCCATGCGCCGGGCGCTATAAGCCCGGGCTAACACTGGACGCCAAGTCTTGGGCGACTCTCCCGTCTCCGCCGTGAATCTCACCGACACGCAGGCCGGCCACCGGCTCTTGATCCGCTGGGTCCGCTTGGTTAGCCGTTCGGCCCTGCCGGTGCTCGTCGTGGCGCTTTTGGCTACCCTCGGCGCCGCCTACTTCACGGTCACCCGGATCGGGATCAACACCGACACCACGGACATGCTGTCCGAGGAGCTGGCGTTCCGGCGTCACAACCGGGCGCTGAGCCAAGCCTTCCCACAGTTCACCGACAACTTGACCGTGATCGTCGAGGCGGCGACGCCGGACCTGGCCGAGGACGCCGCGGCGCGCCTGGCCGCCGAGATCGGCGCCCGCCCACGCCTGTTTCGCGACGTCTTCTATGCCCAGGGCGATGCCTTCTTCCGGCGCAACGGCCTGCTCTACCTCGAGCTGGACGAGCTGGAGGCGCTCGGCGACCGCCTGGCCGAGATCCAGCCCCTGCTCGCGGCGCTCGGCCAGGACCCCTCCCTACGCGGCCTTTCGGGGGTGCTGCGCCTGGCGCTCGGCGACGCCGACGCGGGCCAGGACGGCCGGCGCGCCGAGGAGGCCGCGCTGGCGCCTGGACGATAGCAGCCGTAGCGATGTGGAAGTACTATATCTTTCGCCTGGCCTACCTGCTGCTGAGCCGGCTGCCGCTCTCCGTCCTGTATGGCATCGCGCGCGTGGCGGGCGATGGCGCCTACTTGGCCCGCGCCGGCGCCCGGCGTGGCGTGAAGGCCAACATGCGCCGGGTGCTGGGGCCGGAGGCCTCGGAACGAGAGGTGCGCAGGACGGCGCGTGAGGTCTTTCGCAACGCGTCGCGCTACTATGCCGACCTGATCTACGTTCCCCGCATGGATCTGCAGCGATTCGCACGGGATAAGCTGGAGCTGACGGGGCTCGAATACATCCTGGATGCCCAACGCGCCGGCCGGGGCGTGGTGATAACGGGCGCGCACTTCGGGAACCCCGATATGGCGACGCAAGGGCTGGCCGC
>JACZWN010000225.1 GCA_022572105.1 Pseudomonadota bacterium
TCAACACGTATTTCGAGCCGGACAACCTCCGCGCGGCGCTCGCCGTGCTGCTCGCAGGCGGCTACCGCGTCCACATCGCCGCACCCGCCGACGGCGGCCGGCCGCTGTGCTGCGGGCGCACCTATCTGGCCGTCGGCCGCGTCGACGAGGCCAAGGCCGAGGCGCGGCGCACGCTCGCCGCGCTGCGGCCCTTCGTGGCGCGCGGCGTGCCCGTGGTCGGGCTCGAGCCCTCCTGTCTGCTGACCCTGCGCGACGAGTTCACGGTCCTGCTGCCGGGCGCCGAGACCGAGGCGCTCGCCGAGCGCGCGCTGCTGTTCGAGGAGTTCCTGACCGCCGAGCGGGAGGCCGGACGCCTGGTCCTCGACCTGGGACCGATCCGCGCCAAGCGCGCCCTATTGCACGGGCACTGCCACCAGAAGGCCTTCGGCGCCATGGGCGCGGTCGAAACCGCGCTACGCCTGGTGCCCGGGCTGGAGGTCGAGACCATCGAGTCCGGCTGCTGCGGCATGGCCGGCGCCTTCGGCTACGCCGCCGAGACCTACGAGATCTCCATGAAGATGGGCGAGCTCGCGCTCCTGCCGGCGGTGCGCGCGGCCGGAGAAGACACCCTGGTGGTCGCCGACGGCACCTCCTGCCGCCACCAGATCCGCGACGGCGCGGGCCGCGAGGCCCTGCACGTCGCTCGCGTCCTGCAGCAGGCCTTGCGATGACAGCCGGGGATCCACGGTGATGAACGACGACCTACGCCCCATGGAGACGGCAACGAAGGTCGCGCCGATCGCGCGCGCGACGCTGCACGACGAGCTGGTGGCGCGCCTGCGCGACCTGATCGTCGAGGGCGAGCTCGATCCCGGCGCGCGCGTGCCCGAGCGGGCGCTGTGCGAGCGCTTCGGGGTCTCGCGCACGCCCCTGCGCGAGGCGCTCAAGGTGCTGGCCTCGGAGGGACTGCTCGAGCTGCTGCCCAACCGCGGCGCCACGGTGGCCCGCCTGACCGCCCACGACCTCGACGAGATGTTCCCGGTGATGGGCGCGTTGGAGGCGCTCGCCGGCGCGTTCGCCTGCGCCCGCATCACCGACCAGGAGGTGGCCGAGATCCGCGCCCTGCATTACCAGATGGTCCTGCACCACATGCGCGGCGAGCTGCCCGAGTACTTCCGGCTCAACCAGCGCATCCACGAGCTGATCATGGACGCCGCGCGCAACGCGACCCTGTCCAGGCTGTATCGCGGCCTGGCCGGGCGCATCCGGCGCGCCCGCTACGTCGCCAACATGTCCCAGGCGCGCTGGGACCAGGCGGTCCGGGAGCACGAGGCGATCCTGGCGGCGCTGGAGCAGCGCGACGGCCCGGCGCTCGGACGCCTTCTCGAAGAGCACCTGCGGAACAAGTGCGAGACGGTCAAGGAATCGTTCCTGACCGGTCCCGGCGACAGCGCGGAGGGCGCACCCGAGCCGGTCGGCGAGGAGCCGCGGCGCGCTTGATTTTTCCCCTTAATATCAACGGCTTGGATCGGCAATCATGAAAACCCGCAAGCTCGGCAAGAGCGGCCTGCTCGTCTCCCCCATCTGTCTCGGCACCATGATGTTCGGGGCGCGCGCCGACGAGGCGGCCTCGAAGCGGATCGTGGCGCGGGCGCGCGCGGCCGGGATCAACTTCATCGATACCGCGGACGTCTATTCCAAGGGCGTCTCGGAGGAGATCACCGGGCGCGCCATCGCCGAGGATCGGGAGCGCTGGGTGCTCGCCACCAAGGCCGGCAACGCCATGGGCGGGGACCCGCATCAGACCGGACTCAGCCGCAAATGGCTGCTGCGCGCGATCGACGAGAGCCTGGATCGCCTCGGCACCGATTACGTCGACATCTATTACCTGCACAAGCCCGACGAGACCACGCCGCTCGAGGAGACCTTGAGCGCGGTCGGCGACATTCTCGCCTCGGGCAAGGCGCGCTACTTCGGGATCAGCAACTTCCGCGGCTGGCAGCACGCCGAGGTGGTGCGCTTGTGCGACGACCTGGGCATCGACCGTCCCGTGGCCTCCCAGCCCTACTACAACGCCATGAACCGCACGCCCGAGGTCGAGGTGCTGCCGGCCTGCGGCCACTACGGCATCGGCGTCGTGCCCTACAGCCCGCTGGCGCGCGGGGTGCTGACCGGCAAGTACCAGCCGGGCGAGGCGGCGCCGGCCGAGACCCGCGCCGGGCGCCAGGACAAGCGCATGATGGAGAGCGAGTTCCGCGCCGAATCCCTCGAGTGCGCTCAGGCCATCAAGGCCCGCGCCGAGGCGCGCGGCATGACCGCCGGGCAGTTCGCGCTCAACTGGGTGCTCGCCAACCCGTTGATCGGTTCCGTATTGGCGGGCCCGCGCACCGAGGAACAGTGGGACGAGTACCTGGGCGCGCTCGACCACACGCTCACGCCGGAGGACGAGGACTTCATGGACGCCCTGGTGCCGATCGGGCACCCCTCGACGCCCGGCTATTCGGACCCCCAATACCCGATCACCGGCCGGCCGGTGGCGCGCGGCAAGGCCTGAGCCGACGCGGCGAAGCAGCGGCGACAGCGTTAAGGTTTCACCGCCAGGATCGAGACGCTCTTGACCCCGAACTTCTCGCTCGCCCCGAGCGCGTTGTCGGAGATGAAACGGTATTGCGGGTTGTCCTCGCGGGTGACCACCCGGAGCCCGGCCGCCTCGATCGCCGCGTAGCAGTCGTCCTGCTGCATGGCGCCGCCGATGCAAGCGGCCCAGAGCGTGGCGTTGCAGGTGATACCCTCGGGCAACTGCCTCTCGGTCACGATATCCGAGATCGCCAGACGCCCGCCCGGCTTGAGCACCCGGGCCACCTCGCGGAACACCTGGGGCTTGTCGGCCGAGAGATTGATGACGCCGTTGCTGATGAGCGCGTCGAAGCCGGCGTCCTCGACCGGCAGGTCCTCGATATAGCCCTTCAGATAGGTGACGTTGGCGAAGCCGGCGGCGTCGCGCAAGCGCTCCGCCTTGGTGCGCTGCGCGTCGGTCATGTCGACCCCGACGACCCGGCCGCTCGAGCCCACCTTGAGCGCGGCCATGAAGGTGTCGGTGCCCGACCCGCTGCCCAGGTCGATCACGCTCTCGCCCGCCTTCAGATCGGCGAGGTGGAAGTAGTATCCGACGCCGGCGAAAGACTCGATGGCCTGCGCCGGGATGCGGTCCAGGTCCGCCGGCGGGTAGCCCAGGCGTTCGGTCAACGCCCGGCCCATTTCGAAGTGGAACTCGCCCTCCGGCTCCTCCGCCACCTGGCGGTACATCTCCTTGACCTTCGACTCCAGCTCCTGGCGGTCGACGGCCTTATCCGTCAGCGTGGTCGTGTCCGTCATGCTGTCCCTCCCGCGTTTTCTCGGCACCCCTCGACAGGGGGTCGCGCGCCGCGCCACCCTCGACCCGACAAAAAATAGCACGAAGCGGGGCCAGCGTCTCGACTCGTTATACCAAAGGTCCTTGACAATGACCCGTGGACGCGCGCCGCCGGACTCAGCTCAAGCCGAGCCAGAGCCCCAGCGCATTCATGTAATCGCGAATGGCCGCACCGTAGAAGCCCCTCTGATAGCGGATATTGCCGCGATCCAGGTACGCTTTGTGATGCGAGGGATCGAGGCGGATCGCCGTGTCGTAATCGGCCAGCGCGCGATCGGCAAGGCCGGCGTTCTTGTAAGCCAGGCCGCGGTTGAAATAGGCGTTCGCGTCCTTGGGCTTGCGTTTGATCATCCGGGCATAGGTCGCGATCGCCTTGTCATAGGCGCCCTGTCCAAACAGCTTGAGGCCGAGGACCTCCAACCGATAATCCTCGAGCTCCTCGTACAGCGCGCGCGACGGCCGACCGGTGGTCTCGTAGCGTTGCGCCCGCTGATAGGTTACGATGGCCGCGTGCGTCTTCGGCCCGAGGCTGCCGTCGAGCGGACCGCTGTAGTAGCCGCGCGCCGCAAGCCGCTCCTGGATCGAACGGACCAGGCTCTTGCCGCGCGGCGCGGGACTCGCGCCGGCCGCCGGCGATTGCAGCGCGCTTTGCCGGCCCGGCGCGCCGGCGCCTACGCCGGTATCCTGCGACACCCCGGGCGAGGGCAGAAACGGAGCCGTGCGCCCTTGGCGCAGGTTCTCCCGCGCCAGACGCGACAGCAGATCGATGCTCACCCGCCCGTCGACGGGAAGGCTCTGGGCGCGCTGGTAGGCCGCGATCGCGGCCGAAAACTTCGGGCCCGATCTGCCGTCGAGCGGCCCGGGATCGAAACCCGCGCTCCGGAGCTCGCGCTGGATCAGAAGGACGAGGCCCTCGTCCACCTGGTCCGCGAGCCTTGGCGAAGCGGGGCCCGGCGCGCTGTCCGCGGCGGCGGTTCGCGTCTCGACCGTCCCGGTCGACGCACTTGCGGCCGACGGGGCCTGGGTCGTCTGGGCCGGCGCGGGCGCGGCGGTTTGCGCCCTACTCGTCCCCGCGGGTGCGGGCGCGGTGGCAACGAACGGCGCCATCGCGGCCAGTTGCCCGGCGCCCGGCACGCTGAAGGCGATGCCCTCCATAAGCACCTGCTCGAGCGTCGGCAGATAGTTTTCCTGCAAGCCGACGCCGGCACGGGCCACGTCGCCAATCCGCTCCTCGATAATCTCGGTGATCGGCCCGTGATAGCCGAAGCGGGCCAGTTGGTTGCCGAAGTCCG
>JACZWN010000226.1 GCA_022572105.1 Pseudomonadota bacterium
GGCGCGCTCTCCGGGATGTGGTCGGCGTCGGCGACCGCGGCCTCGAGATCGGGGGTGAAGCTGAGCCGGCCGCGATCCGCGCCGGGCGCGAGCGACAACCGGCTGAGCGCCGGCCAAGCGTTGTCGACCGCCGCGCGCAGGCGCGCCTCCGCGCCCGGCGCCGGGTCGCTCGCCACCACCTCGTAGCCGCGCGCCAGGCAGCGCGCCGCCCAGCCGGCACCGATCACGCCGGTGCCCACGATCGCGATACGACGCGGCGCTGTGGTCGTGTCGGTCTCCATGGCCTCGTTCGACTCAGTTCATCCCGCGAATTGAAAACCACAGAGACACAGAGACACAGAGGAAAAAACAAGAAAAGACCACGAAGGCACAAAGAGCAGAAAAGAGATTTTTAGCGCGCGAGGCGCGCAAACAAGAATCCTTCGTGTCCTTCGTGTCTTAGTGGTGAATTATTTTTTCTCTGTGTCTCTGTGGTGTCGCTTGTCACGCTCTGAGGCGCTCGTTCTTGGGATCGTAGACCGGCTCGGCGAGCACCCTGGCGGCCCGCGGCGTACCCAGGAGATCGATCTCGAAGCCGCTTCCCGGCGCGGCGAGCGCCGGGTCCACATAGGCAAAACCCAGGCTTTTCCCGGTGTGGTGGCCGTAGCCGCCCGAAGTGGTCACGCCGACGACGCGGCCTTCGGCGATCACCGCCTCGCCGCCGTGGACATCGCAGTCGCCGGGCTCGACCTCGACGTAGACCAGTTGGGTTTCGACGCCGGCCTGCTTGACCTTGAGGGTCGCCGCCTTGCCGACGAAGTCCTCCTTCTCGTAGGCGACGAAGCGCTCCATGTCGGCCTCGATCATGGTGATCTCGTTGGTGAGCTCGGCGCCCCAGCCCTTGTAGGCCTTCTCCATGCGCAGCGAGTTGACCGCGTAGACGCCGAAGTTGGCGATACCGAACGGCTCGCCGGCCGCCCAGAGGGCATCGTAGAGCGCGGCCAGGCGCTCCATGGGGCAGTGCAGCTCCCAACCGAGCTCGCCGACGTAGTTGACCCGGAGCGCGCGCAGCGCCACGCCGGCGACCTCGATCTCCTTGCCGGTCAGCCAGCGGAACGACTCGTTGGAGAGATCCGCCTCGGTGAGCCTGGCCAGGAGATCGCGCGCGCGCGGGCCGGCCACCACCAGGACGCCCCAGTCGTCGGTGATGTTGGTCACCGTCACGTCCTCGCCGTTGCCGATCCTCTGGCTCAGGTGATCCAGGTCGCAGTCCTCGGCGCCGGCGCCGGAGAGCACGTAGAAGCGTCCCTCGCCGAGCCTGGTGATCGTCGCCTCGCCGGCGATGCGGCCCGCCGCGGAGAGGAAGTGGGCGAGCGCGATGCCGCCGGCGCGGCGCGGCATGCGGTTGGCGCAGATGCGGTTGAGATGGCCTTCCGCATCGGCGCCGGTCACGTCGTACTTGGCGAAGCTCGACAGGTCGAGCACGCCGACGCGCGCGCGCACGGCGCGGCATTCCTCGGCCACCACCTCGAAGGTGTTGTTGTGGCGGAAGCCGGGGTCCTCGTCGCGGCCGTCGCGGGAGAACCATTTTGGCCGCTCCCAGCCGTTGGCCTCGGTGTGCACGCAGCCTTGCGCCACCAGCTTGTCATGGAGCGGCGTCACGCGCGCCTTGCGCGCGGCCGGGCGCTCCTCGCCGGGCAGGTGCAGGACGTACATGTGCTCGTAGTCCTGGTGCGACTTGGCCTTGGTGTAGTCGCCCGGCGCAAACTTGCCGAAGCGTCGCGGATCGAGCCCGGCCATGTTGATCTCGGCGTCGCCGTGCACCATCCACTGCGCCAGGTACTTGCCACAGCCGGCGCCCTGGGCGATGCCGATGGCCGAGCCGCAGCAGTGCCAGAAGTTCCGCAACCCGCCCGCCGGGCCCAGAAGCGGGTTGTTGTCGGGCGTGTGCGGGATGGCGCCGCAGACGATGCGCTTGATGCCGGCCTCGGCCCAGATCGGCATGTGCTCCAGGACCCGTTCGACGTAGGGCCCGATGCGGTCCAGGTCGCCGTCGAAGAGCTCGCTCTCGGAGTCCCACTCGGGCCAGCCGCCGCGGTGAGTCCAGCACTCCTGGGAGTTCTCGGTCTCGTAGATGCCGATCAGGCCCGCCTTCTGCTCCTGGCGGTAGTACGCGGAAGCGTACGGATCGCGCATGACCACCATCTCTTCGTCACGCTCCACGAACGCCGGGATCGGCTCGGTGACCAGATAGGTGTGCTTCATGTTGGTGATCGGCACGTCGGTGCCGACCATCCGGCTGATCCGGCGCGCGTAGCATCCGGCCGCGTTGACCACGTGCTCACAACGTACGTTGCCCTGTTCGGTGACGACCTCCCACTCCCCGCCCGGCCGCGCCTTGACGTCCAGGACCCGGTTGTTGCGGACGATCGTCGCGCCCAGGTCACGCGCGCCCTTGGCCAGCGCATTGCAGCACCCGGCCGGATCGACGTGGCCGTCGTCCAGGGTCCAGGCCCCGGCCAGCACCCCTTCTGTGGTCACGAAGGGATTGATCTGTTTGATCTTCTCCGGATCGATGATCTCCATGCGGAAGCCGATCAGCTTGGCGACCCCGGCGACGTGCTGGAACCACTCGACCTCCTGGGGTGTCCTGGCGAAGCGGATGCCGCCGCAGCCGTGCCAGCTCACGTATTGGCCGGTCAGCTCCTCGAGCCTGGGGTAGAGCCGGTTCCCGTAGTCGTGGATCTTGGCCATGTTGTAGTCGGCGATGAAGCTCGGGCACTGACCGGCGGCGTGCCAGGTCGAGCCGGAGGTCAGCTCGCCCTTCTCGATCAGCAGGATGTCGGTCCAGCCCTCCTGGGCCAGATGATAGAGAAGCCCGGCGCCCATCATGCCACCGCCAATCACCACGCAGCGGGCGTGCGTTTTCATGTCCCTGCTCCCTGTCCCCTGACGATCGCCTTATGTCAGCATCCGGCCTTGGGCGACATGTTACGCAGCGGCAGCCGGATCGGGAAGTTTTGCCGGATCCTGGCGTCCACGTCCGGGTCGATGTGATGCGGATAGTGGCTCGCGAGAATTTCCTGGGTGCGCTTTCGGGCCCGTTGGACCACGTTGGTCGAGCCCTGCTCGAGCCACTCCTTGGGACTGGTGCGGTCGGCGACATCGGGATAGACGTAGTCCTTCTCCATGAGCTCGAGGGTCTGCGGGTGACCGAGGAAGTGACCGGGCCCCTCGATGCAGACCTGGCGTACCGCCTCGACCGAGAGATTGTCGTCAGTCACCTCGATGCCGCGCACCGTGCGCATGATCGCGCCCAGCATGTCGTTGTCGATGACGCAGCTCTCGAAGCAGAAGCCGAGCAGGCTGGCGTGCATGCCGGCCGCCTCGTAGATCAGGTTGCCGCCGGCCTGGGCCGCGAGCGCCACGGTGTAGCCTTTCTCGAAACCGGACTGGGCGTCGGGCACTTTGGAATCGGTCATGCCGGCGGGCACGGCGCCCGGCAGATCGTAGAAATGGGCCATCTGGGCGCAGGCCGCGCTGAGGACCGCCTGCTCGCCGCTGCCCCCGCTCATGGCGCCGGTGCGCAGGTCCGAGACGAAGGGCCAAGAGCCGAACAGGCAGGGGTGCCCGGGTGAGATCAGGTTGACGTAGACGAGCCCGGCCAGGACCTCCGCGACCTCCTGGGCGACCGCGCCGGCCAGCGCCGCCGGGCTGGTCGCGCCCGCCTGGCCGGCGGCGAGCAGGAGTATGGGCATGCCGCCGCGCACCGCGGCCTCGAGGCAGCGGCAGGCGTCCTCGGCGAACTTGAGCGGCGGCACCACGAAGCACGTCGACATGGAGACGAAGGGCCGCGCGCGCCACTTGTCCTCGCCGCCGGCGATGAGATGCAACATGTCGATTGCCTCATCCACGTGCTCGGGTTGGAAGAAACTGGTGCCGACGTGCTTGGTCGTACCCGCGACCGCGGCATAGCAGGTGTTGAGGTCCAGCTCGCGCGGTTCGGTCATGTCGCGCAGCACGATCGGGCGCTGGAAGAAATGGATGTGCTCCATCTTGTCGACCAGCCGGGCGATGTCGTAGAGGTCGGCCAAAGCCGATTCCCGATAGGCGCCGGTCTCCGCATCGACGATGTGCACGGCGGCGCCGGCGGTGCCAAAATAGACCCTCTTGCCCCAGGGCTCGATATCGCGGGCGGGATCCTGGGCATACAGCGGGAAGCGCCGCGCCGCCTTGGCCAGGGTGTCCTCGACCAGCGCCCGCGGAAACAGCAGGCGGCCCTCCTCGCTCAGCGTGCCGCCGGCTTCGGTGACCAGCTCCATGCAGGAGGGAATGGCATCCACCAAGCCGATCCGCCCGAGCATGTCGAGCGCGGCTTGGTGGATGCGTCTCTTGTCGCGCTCGCTGAGCGGCTGGTACAGGCCGCCCACCATGCCCGGTTGCACGGGCCGCTTCTCGGCCGGGATCGGCGCGGCCCGCAGTTCGCGGCGCGCCTGACGGCCGCCGCGACGCTTGGCAACAACTTCGTTTTTGCTCATCGCCGCCCTCCTTCGATTCCCGGCCGCAAGCCGGCGCCCGGCCGGAGAGATTTCGTGCCTCGCCTTGATGGGGACTCCGGGTTAAGAGAATGGAACCGCGCGCCCGCACTTGGAGAGCACAGCCGATGGACCAAGGTCTCGAGAACAAACGCGTCG
>JACZWN010000043.1 GCA_022572105.1 Pseudomonadota bacterium
GGCAGAACTTGGCGCACGGTCATCGGTACAGCCTCTCGTGACCCAGGCTGTTCTCTAACTCGGGGATTGGATGTCAAGCTCTCCGTGATGTGCCTGCCGGGTTCACTGTTCTCTCCGCAGTAGGGGCTTTGCCCTCCGCATGATGGCGTTAGGGGACGTTGGCGGATCAATGTTGAAGACGCGCTTGCCTCGTTGAAGCATCGCAAAGCCTCGGTCGATCTCACCTACGCCACCGTCCCGACAGGGACATCGTTTCCGCTTTCGCGGAATTCTTGGCGTTAACGCTCTATGCCTTTGCTTCCCTGGACGACCATTGGAAATCTGTCCCGTCGCGCCACATGCGATGAAGAATGACCGCCAGTTTTCTGGCGACGGCGACCTTGGCTTTCTTGAAGCCGATGCGTTTCATTAGCCTGACGCCCCAGGCTTTTAGCGCACACCAGTGGGGCACACGGGTGAGCAACACGCCTGCGGCCTCAAAAAGATACGTTCGCACCAAGGCATCGCCGCATTTGGAGATCCGCCCACTCCAATCCATCTCGCCCGAAGCGTAACGGCGCGGGGTCAGCCCGAAGTAAGCGCCGAACCGAATCACGCATTTAAACCTGACGCAACAGGGAGTTTTTCAACAGCCTCAGCCAGAAGCGGACCTAAGGACCTGTGCTAGAAGTCCGAATATTTCCAAAAAAAGGGGGGCAGCCACTCGGCCACCCCTCCGGGTAGGCGGCACCGTACCTCAGGGCCGGGACAAGCCGCAACGGTTTTGGGGGGCGCCGGCACGTGTCCATTGTCATGGCGCGGCGTCAGGCTTTGCGCCATGATTTCGCATCGACCCACTGGTTGGGAGGGCTCATGCGGCAACGAAACGCAGAGATCGTTGGGTGCCGCCCGAACGCCCTGCGAGCGCTCGGAAGAAGATCATTCCTCCAACGTGCCGCCGCCGCGCTTGGCCTTTCGACGCTGCGGGTCCCGGCGGAGCCTCTATACGCCAACACGAAACCCATCGGGAGCGCGCATGTGATCCGTCTTTTCCTTACCGGCGATGTCATGACCGGACGCGGCATCGACCAGGTGTTGCCCAACCCTGTCGATCCCCGCATCTACGAGCCCTACATGAAGTCAGCCGCCGGATACGTGGAGCTGGCGGAACGGCGGAACGGCCCGATCTCGAAGCCGGTCGATTTCGCCTACATCTGGGGCGACGCCCTTCGAGAGTTGGAGCGGGCCGGTCCGGACGTCCGGATCATCAACCTGGAAACCAGCGTCACCGTGAGCGAGGACCATTCCCCCAAGGGAATCAATTACCGTATGCACCCGAAAAACGTCCCTTGTCTCCAGGCGGCCGGTATCGACGTTTGTCTTCTCGCCAACAACCACATCCTCGACTGGGGGCCTTCGGGCCTCATCGAGACGCTGGAAACGCTTCGGGCGGTGGACCTGAAGACTGCCGGCGCCGGTCGCGATGCCCGCGAGGCGTTGGCGCCCGCCGTCGTCGAGATTTCAGGCAAGGGGCGGGTGATCGTGTTTGCCTTCGGCGCCGTCAGCAGCGGCATCCCCCGCGCCTGGGCCGCCGCCGCCGACAGACCCGGCGTCAACCTGCTTCCCGATCTGTCTCAAGCCACCGTCGGCGCCATCGGGGCGGCGGTGAAAGAGGTGAAGCGCACGGGCGACGTCGCCGTCGCCTCGTTGCACTGGGGCGGGAACTGGGGCTACCAGGTTACCCGATCCCAGCAGGAGTTTGCCCACGGGTTGATCGACGACGCCGGCATCGACATGGTCCACGGCCATTCGTCCCATCACGTGAAGGGCATTGAGGTCTATGGCGGAAAGCCGATCCTTTATGGCTGCGGCGATTTCCTGACCGATTACGAGGGCATAGGCGGCTACGAGGAATTCCGAGACGATCTGGTTCTGATGTACTTCCCGGCCATCGATCCGGCGACGGGCCTCCTCCAACGCCTTGACATGACGCCGCTTCGGCTCAGGAACTTCCGCCTCAACCACGCGTCGGCGCCGGAGGCGCGGTGGCTAGAAGGCGTGCTCAACGGCGAGGGTCGGCGTTTCGGCACGGGCGTGGAAAGGGATGAGGACAATCGGCTGACGCTCAGATGGGCTTGAGCGACGGGGCCCAAGCAATAGAAGAATGCCGTGAACCGGCCGGGCTTCGGTAATTGTCTTCAGCCCGCAAACGGCGGAGTTTTTCGTTTGCGTAGACGAGGTGTACGCTCACCCCATGGCCGTGTGGGAAAGGAACGGCGCTATCATCGGCGGCATGGGCGGCTGGCCGGTTTCGTCGGAATGGCGTAGTTTAAACAAATCGCCCACCTAATGGACTGCGCCAGAACCCTATGACCACAGCCGATATACCTGCCGAAACGGTCACATCGGATGACGAGTGGGGGCTTGTCTATGATTGGCAATGCCCGGCCTGCAACCTGTACTGCCACCTGTTGTGCATCAGGGAAGCCGGCGGCCAATTTCGTCTGGTCAACGCGCGCGACAACCCTGAGGTCATGAAAGAAATCACGGCTCGGGGCCTCGATATTGATCAGGGCATGATTCTGAAAATGAACGACCAGTTCTATTATGGTGCCGCCGCGATTCACAAGCTGGCCCTCATTGGCAGCCCGTCCACGGTGTTCAATCGGTTTAATATCTGGATATTTCGCTCTCGGCGTCGCGCGGAACTGCTCTATCCAGGTCTGCGTGCCTGCCGTAATTTCCTGCTGAAGCTCTTGAGGCGCACCAAGATCAACAATCTCGGACTTCCAGACAACGAGAGGTTCTGACGCTTTGGTCCAACGAATGTCCGCTTTGGGTCCAGGCTGTGTGAAAACTCGGGTCGGAAGAGCGTCGGCGCAACAATAGAGTCGGCAATAGCGGACGCGTGAACCATTATTGCCTGCGACGGCAGTTACGCGAATCAATGTTGCGCGCTCGGGCCTCGAAAATAGTTTTTACACAGCCTGGGTCATAACCGGAAGTCTAGGGCAGGTCACGAGAACGTCCGCTCCCAGGTGTAAAGCAGACGAAATCGGTGGGAAAGCGGACATTGGCCCTCGAACGTCGGCTTTCGGGGTAAGAGCGGACTCTTTGGCGTACCCCATGGAATGTCTGCTTGTAGCCATAAGCAGACATTCGCTGACCGCAGAGGCGTGCGGCGAACAGTTCGTTTCCACACGAACGCATATTCGCCGAGCAACCTACCCCAGCGGAAGCGGGCTACAACACCGTTAGCTAGCCACGTCCCGCAACGCTCGGCGCGCCGTCACAGGTTAGAATATTCTTGAACAACTTCGATAACTTGTTACAATTAGAATTGTTATGTTTCTATAAATTCTGGGTAATACCTTGATTCTTCTGGTAATTTCAGGATCCAATTGTGAAATTGATGAAATGGCAGCGACCCTACCGCGAGGCGTGGGAGCGGTTACGTTCGGCTGGGATTAGACCCACGCGCCAACGCCTGGGGCTTGCGAAACTCTTATTTGACGGAGATGACCGCCATGTTACGGCAGAAATGCTGTATGGCGAGGCCTTGCGTGCGCGGGTGCGGGTATCGTTTGCCACCGTCTACAACATCCTGAAACAATTTATGGATGCCGGACTGCTTCGCGAAGTCGTCGTCGATCCTGGTCGATCATATTTCGACACGAATGTCAGCCACCACCATCATTTCTTCTGCGAAGAAGATCGGAAATTGGTAGACATTCCTGGCGAGGAGCTAAAGGTGGTGAAGCTTCCCCATCCACCCCCCGGAACGACGGTCACGGAGGTAGACATCGTGATTCGCGTCCGGAAGAATCCGGGGCTGGAGGGCTAATCGAATTGCGCGGCTAGAAGCAGGCACTATCTGGGGAATGTCGGCTAAACGGAGTGGAAAAAATCAGAACACGATCGGAGAGAAAATGAACAGCGCAAGCAAGTGCCCGGTGATGGGCACCGCTCACCAGGCCGTTGGCGGCACAGCGAACCAACACTGGTGGCCGAACCAGTTGAACCTGCGGATCCTCCGCCAGAACCACCCCCAGGCCGATCCCAACGGCGAGGAGTTCGACTACGCCGAGGAGTTCAAGAGCCTCGACTTCGAAGCCCTGGCGAAGGACGTCGATGCGCTGATGACCCAGTCGCAGGACTGGTGGCCAGCCGACTACGGCCACTACGGACCGTTCTTCATCCGGATGACGTGGCACGCCGCAGGTACGTACCGCATCGCCGACGGCCGTGGCGGCGGCGGCAGCGGCAACCAGCGCTTCGCCCCCCTCAACAGCTGGCCCGACAACGTGAACCTCGACAAGGCGCGCCAGCTGCTCTGGCCGATCAAGCAGAAGTACGGCCGGAAGATCTCGTGGGCCGACCTTCTGATCTTCACCGGGAACCGCGCCCTGGAGACGATGGGCTTCAAGACCTTCGGCTTCGGCGGCGGCCGCGAGGACGTCTGGGTGCCCGAGGAGGACGTCTACTGGGGCCCGGAGCGGGAGTGGCTCGGCGACGAGCGCTACAGCGGCGACCGGGAGCTGGCGAATCCGTTGGGCGCCGTTCAGATGGGCCTGATCTACGTCAATCCGGAGGGGCCGAACGGTAACCCAGATCCGCTCGCAGCAGCAAAGGACATTCGAGAAACGTTCCGCCGCATGGCGATGAACGACGAGGAAACGGTTGCGCTCATTGCCGGCGGACACACGTTCGGCAAAACCCATGGTGCTGCCGCGGAGCAGTACAAAGGTCCCGAACCCGAGGGTGCCAGCATCGAGGAGCAGGGCCTTGGTTGGACGAGCAGCTATGGCAGCGGCAAAGGCGGCGATACGATCAGCAGCGGGCTCGAGGGCGCCTGGACCAACGATCCGTCCACGTGGGACCACGGCTACTTCGAGAACCTGTTCAAGTACGAGTGGGAGCTGACGAAGAGCCCTGCCGGTGCGCACCAGTTCGCTCCCAAGAACCCCGAGGCGCAGAAGGCCGTGCCGGAGGCGCACGACTCGTCGAAGCGGACCGCTCCGATAATGTTGACGACCGACATCGCGCTGATCGTCGATCCGGTCTACAAGGAGATCTCGAAGCGCTTTTACGAGAACCCGGACGAGCTCGCCGACGCCTTCGCCCGGGCGTGGTACAAGCTACTGCACCGTGACATGGGCCCCGTCGCCCGGTACCTCGGCCCGTGGGTTCCCGAGGAGACGTTGCTCTTTCAGGACCCGGTGCCCGAGGTCACGCACGAACTGATCGACGACGCGGACGTCGCCGCGCTCAAGGACAAGATCCTCGACTCCAGCCTGTCCATCTCCCAGCTGGTCTCGACCGCCTGGGCGTCGGCATCGACCTACCGTGACACCGACAAGCGCGGTGGCGCGAACGGGGCGCGCATGCGCCTCTCGCCGCAGGCGGAGTGGGACGTCAACGTGACGTCCGGCGTGTCGAAGGTGCTGGAGACCCTGGAGGGGATCCAGCGGGAGTTCAACGGCTCGCAGATCGGCGGGAAGAAGGTCTCGTTCGCCGACCTGATCGTGCTGGGCGGCTGCGCGGCCGTCGAGGAAGCTGCGAAGAACGCCGGGCACGACGTGCAGGTTCCCTTCTCGCCGGGACGCACGGACGCGTCGCAGGAGCAAACCGACGTGGACTCATTTGCCGTGCTCGAGCCGACCGCCGACGGGTTCCGCAACTACCTGCAGAAGGGCCACGAGCTCTCGTCGGAGCACCTGCTGGTGGACAAGGCGTTCATGCTGACGCTGTCCGCTCCCGAGATGACGGCCCTCCTCGGCGGCATGCGCGTCCTGAACGCGAACGTCGGGCGGTCCGAGTTCGGGGTCTTCACCGACCGACCCGAGACGCTGACCAACGACTTCTTCGTGAACCTGCTCGACATCGCGACGGAGTGGAAGGCGACCTCGGACACCGAGGACGTATTCGAGGGTCGCGATCGCGGGACGGGCGAACTCAAGTGGAACGGCAGCCGCGTCGACCTTGTCTTCGGTTCGAATTCTGAGCTCCGGGCGATCGCTGAGGTCTACGGGAGTGACGACGCCGAGCAGAAGTTCGTGCATGACTTCGTGGCTGCGTGGGACAAGGTCATGAATCTCGATCGCTTCGACCTCGCCTGATCTCAGCGGAAAGGTCTTCGAGGGCTTCTAGAGCGCAGCCGCGACTGGGCATCGGGCGATCAGCATTGTAGTCTTTGCGACGGCGATGGACCCAAAAGGGCTAGCTCCGCCATCGCAGGCTGACAAGGAGGGCATTATGCCGTCGTTAGTTGGCACGAAGACGGGAAAGAACCTGAAGGCGGCATTCGCCAAGTCCTCCAAAGCGAACCTGCGCTACCTTTACTTCGCGCAGAAGGCCGACATCGAGGGCTACAACGATATCTCCGCCGTGTTCCGCTCCACCGCCGAGGGCGAGACCCGCCACGCCCACGGCCACTTGGCCTATCTCGAGGAGACCGGCGATCCGGCGACCGGCGAGCCGGTCGGCGACACGGCCTTGAACCTGAAGGCGGCGATCGCCGGCGAGACCCACAAGTACACCGACATGTACCCGGGCATGGCGCGCAGCGCGCGCGAGGAAGGCTTCGACGAGATCGCGGACTGGTTCGAGATCCTCGCCAAGGCCGAGAAGAGTCACGCCGGCCGCTTCCAGAAGGCGCTCGACTCGATGGATTGAGGCGCCTGGTTTCGACGCCACGCCCGGGATCGGACGCCCGGGATCGCGGGCGCCGGAACGCCGCCCGCGCCCCGGTCACGGGGACCGGCACCCCGGCGCCCTTCACCCGGTGCCGGGCGGGCTTTTTTGAAAACGCCTAGAATCAAGCCATGCGCGAAGGCGGGCTCGACGCGCCGATCCGGCACCCCATCGACTGGCGGGATCCGGACTTCACCGACGCGGACAAGATCGAGGCGGAACTGCGCCGCGCGGCCGTGCTCGCCAAGTTGGGCGGGATCGAGGAGACCGCCTTTGTGCGAGTCGGCGGCGAGACTATTCGGGGGGCGTGCCCGAGGCCGACGTGGAGCGCCCCAGCGCGGCCGGCAAGGCCTCCTCGGTCCAGTTCATCCACTTCCCCTTCACCGACGCCCAGGTGGCGACGTTCCGCCAGGGCGGCGCCGAGATCGTAGCCGGCTTCACCCACCCCGAATACGCCCACATGGCGGTCCTGCCCGAGCCCGCGCGCTTCCGGTCCCGCTTGGTTGCCGCTTGACCGGCCGACCATTATCTAATAATTAAACACTTGTTCATATGTTTGTCTCTGTGCAGGGGCGCCGGGCGAGGGTCCAGGTTCACTCTGCGCGAAAGACCGGAGACCCCATGACCGCAACGGCCCAGCAAGAGCGCGCCGCCCTCGCCGAGGTATTCCACCTGATGGGCGATCCGAGCCGGCTCTCGATCCTCATGACGGTGCTCGAGGGCGCGCGGCCGGTGGCCGAGATCGCGGCCGCCACCGGCCTCTCCGCCTCGCTGGTCAGCCACCACCTGCGGCTCCTGCGCGCCGGGCGCCTGGTGCGCGCCGAGCGCCGCGGCAAGCAGGTCTTCTACACCGTGGACGACGCGCACATCCGCTCGGTGCTCACCGACATGGCCGAGCACGTCGCCGAGCCGGCGCCCGCGGGCCGCGTCCCGCGCGCCAAGGCGAAAACGGCGGCGAGGGCCTGACATGGCCGATTGCTGCGACCCGGCGCCGGGCGCGCCGGTGCGGCGCCTGCAGCGCCGGGTGCTCGGCGCCGTGCTGGCCATTAACCTGGTCATGTTTTTTGTCGAGGCCGGCGCCGGCTGGCGCGCCGACTCGATCGCGCTACAGGCCGATGCGCTGGACTTCCTCGGCGATTCGGTCAACTACGCGATCGCGCTCTTCGTGCTCGCCCGCTCGCTTGCCTGGCGCGCCGGGACCGCCTTCGCCAAGGGCGCGGTGATGTTCGCCTTCGGCGTCTTCCTGGCCGGGGCCAGCGCCCACCACGCGCTCGTCGGCTCGGCGCCCGAGGCGCCGGTCATGGGCGCGGTCGGGGCGCTCGCGCTGATCGCCAACGTGGTTTGCGCGTTCCTGCTGTTCCGCTTCCGCGGCGGCGACGCCAACCTGCGCGCGGTCTGGCTGTGCAGCCGCAACGACGCCATCGGCAACCTGGCGGTGCTCGCCGCGGCCTCCGGCGTGTTCCTGAGCGGCACCTCCTGGCCCGACCTCCTGGTCGGCCTGGTCATGGCCGCGCTCGCCGTCTGGACCGGCCTCTCGGTCATGCGCCAGGCCCGGGGCGAACTCGCCCGGCCCCGCCCCGCCGCCGCCGAGTAAGCGGGAGCATGCGCGGGTGCAGTATACTATTTCCTCAGAGAATTATATTGACAGTATACTATTAATACTAGGGTCGTGGCCGACAGCCTGACATATCCTCGGTTGCGCGCGCCGCTTCGTTGAACGCCCTGTTACACGCGGTTTTTCGCCAAATGCCGCGCTGCCAACGCCTCATCTCCCCATGGGGTGAGATCGACCGAATGCGTTTAAAATAATATACTGTCCCGGTATTTACTGTCCCTGGGCGGTGCTTTATTCCACGATCTCGTCCGGGTAGGCGCCGTAGATCTGGTCCTGGCGCAGCCAGCCCTCGAAGCCCTTGACCTCGATCCAGCACCAGCCGCCGGCGCAGCGGCGCAAGCTGCCGACGACCCCGGCCTCGACCCGGGCGACGCCGGCCGCGCCGTCCCCGGGAGCGCGGCGCAGCAGGCGCTGCTCGCCCAGGATCATGGCGCCGCGTCGGCGGCTCAGCATGGACTGATGGACCCAGCCCACGCTGCCCTGCCAGTCGCGCACGCGCCGCCAGGTCTCGAACTCGTCGATCACCTCGAGCGGCAGGCCCTTGCGCGCGTAGACCCACTCGATGGGATAGCGGATGCCCGGGCCGGTGCGCAGGTTGACCTTGACCGCGCGCAGGGTGACGAAGCGCGGCAGCGCCAGGCCGCTGGGCCCGATCTTGCGGGCCGAGGCCTCGATCCCATTCGGGCTCGCCCGCCCGCCGCCGGTCTGGGCCGCCACGGGGCCGCCCGCCATTGCGGCGAATAGGAGAACCAGCAGAAGGCCGAGCCGCATCGTCGCTATCATTCAGAGTCCCCGAGCGGTCGAAACGCCGGAACCGCCGGCGCGCGCACCCTCACCTAGCCGCGGTTTCCGCCGCGGTCAAGCGCGTCCGGGCCCGTGCGCCCTGGACAAGGGCCGCCGCCTCCTGCTATGGCAGTCGCCGGTATCCGGCCCAGCCGCGCAAAAAGGCGATCATGCCCAAGAAGAAACCGCTGGTCATCGTCACCCGGCGCCTGCCCGACGTCATCGAGACGCGCATGATGGAGCTGTTCGACTGCCGTCTGCGCAATGACGACGCGCCGATGACCCAGGCCGAGCTGGTCCAGGCGGCCCAGGAGTGCGACGTGCTGGTGCCCACGGTGACCGATCGGATCGATGCGGCGATCCTGTCCCAGGCCGGCCCGCGCCTGAAGCTGGTCGCCTCCTTCGGCACCGGCGTCGACCACATCGACCTCAAGAGCGCGCGCGAGCGCGGCATCACGGTGACCAACACGCCGGGCGTGCTGACCGAGGACACCGCTGACATGACCATGGCCATGATGCTGGCCCTGCCGCGCCGTTTGAGCGAGGGCGAGCGCCTGGTCCGCTCGGGCCAATGGAAGGGCTGGGGGCCGACCTCCATGCTCGGCCAGCGCGTCTGGGGCAAGCGCCTGGGCATCGTCGGCATGGGCCGCGTCGGCCAGGCGGTGGCGCGGCGCGCGCGCGGCTTCGGCCTGGCGATCCACTACCACAACCGGCGCCGGGTCCACCCCGACATCGAGGCCGAGCTCGAGGCCACCTACTGGGAGAGCCTCGACCAGATGCTGTCGCGCATGGACATCGTCTCGACCCACTGCCCGCACACGCCGGCGACCTATCACCTGCTCTCCGCGCGCCGGCTCAAGCTCTTGCCGAGCCACGCCTACATCGTGAATACCAGCCGCGGCGCGGTGATCGACGAGAACGCGCTGGCGCGCCTCATCGAGGCCGGCGAGATCGCCGGCGCGGCGCTTGACGTCTTCGAGCACGAGCCGGCGATCAACCCGAAGTTCTTGAAGATGGAGAACGTGGTGCTGCTGCCGCACATGGGCTCCTCGACCATCGAGGGCCGCATCGCCATGGGCGAAAAGGTGATCATCAGCATCAAGACCTTCGCCGACGGCCACACCCCGCCCGACCGCGTGCTCGAGACCATGTTCTAGAGGTTCCGACTCCAAAATTGGTACCTGGAGGGCGGAAAAAAGATTCGCCAAAACCTGTGCGGCGGACAGGAGTCGTACGGCGCGCAGGCTGTGGTCAATCTTTTCTTCCGCCCATCAGGTACGAAATGTTGGAGTCGGAACACGAGAGGGACACGACGCCAGCCATGACCAAACGCATCCTGATCGCCGGCTTCCGGCACGAGACCAACACCTTCTCCAAGCTGCCGACCGACATGGCGGCCTTCGAGGCGCGCTCGCTGCACCGCGGCGCCGAGATCGCGGCGGCCTACCGCGGCACCAAGACCGAAGTGGCCGCGTTCTTCGACGCTTGCGAGCGCCACGATTGGACGCCGGTCCCCGTGGTCATGGCCGACGCCACGCCCTCGGGCAAGGTGACGCGTGCGGCCTTCGAGGCCTTCACCGCCGAAATCCTGGCGGCGCTGGACGAGGGAGGACCGGTGGACGGCCTGTTCCTGCCCCTGCACGGCGCCATGGTGACCGAGCACGCCGACGACGGCGAGGGCGCGCTCCTGGAGGCGCTCCGGGCCAAGGTCGGCCGTGGCCTGCCGATCGCCGTCACCCTCGACCTGCACGCCAACGTGACCGAGACCATGGCGAATCTCGCCGACATCCTGGTGTCGTACCGGACCTATCCCCACGTCGACCAGTACGAGATCGCGACCGAGGCGGCCGACCTCTTGGCGCGGCGGCTGGCCGGCGAGATCGCGCCGGGGTGCACGGTCGCGCGCGGGGCCATGCTCGACGGCGCCGACCACGGCCGCACCACCGCGCCCGGGCCCATGACCGAGGTGCTGGAGCGCGCGGCAAGGTTCCGCAAGGAGCCCGGCGTCCTATCGATCAGCATCAACGCCGGCTTCCCCTGGGCCGACATCCCCTTTGCCGGCCCGACCGCGGTGGTGGTCGGCGACGGCCCATCGCCGCGCTACGCCGAGATCGCCGAGGCGCTCATCGGGGAGATCTGGGACAAGCGCCGGCGCCGGACGATCGCGCCCGTGAGCGTGGCCGCGGCCATGGCGGCGGTCGCGGCGGCGGGCTCCGGCGCCGCCGAGGGGCCGATCGTGCTGGCCGACTACGCCGACAATCCGGGCGGCGGCGGCTACGGCGATTCGGTCGATTTGCTCGGCGGCATGATCGCGGCCGGCCTGGAGAACGCCGCCTATGCCACCATCTACGACCCCGAGGCCGCCGCCCTCTGCACCCAGGCCGGCGCCGGCGCCGAGGTCACGCTCAGCCTCGGCGGCAAGGTCGAGCCGCGCTTCGGCGCGCCGCTCGAGGTCACGGGCACGGTCAAGCGCCTGACCGACGGGCGCCTGACCTTCGACGGCCCCATGAACGCCGGCGTCAGCGTCGCCATGGGCCCGACCGCGGTGCTCGCCATCGGCGGCATCGACGTGGTGGTCACCAGCGGCCGCTTCCAGGTCTACGACCGACAGTACCTCAAGCACGCCGGCATCGACCCGGCGGCGAAATCGGTGGTGGCGGTGAAATCCGCCCAGCACTTCCGCGCCGCCTTCGCCCCCATCGCCCGCGAGATCGTCGTCGTCGACGGCGGCGGCGGCCTGACCTCGGCCAACTTCAAGGAACTCCCCTTCGAGAAGCTGCGCAGGCCGATCTATCCGCTTGATTTGGAGTGAGGGGGCTGATTCACCGCCTTCGCCGCCCCCGGGTCTCGCGGCGCAGGACGTAGAAGCCGGCGAGCACGACCACGCCGGCGCCGAGCAGGGTCGAGGCGTCGGGCAGGTCGCCGAAGATCAGGAACCCGAACAGCACCGCCCAGACCATGGAGGTGTACTTGAAGGGCGCCACCAGCGCCGCCTCGCCCAGGCGGAAGGCCTCGATCATCAGGTAGTGCGCGCCGGCGATCAGCGTCCCGCTCGAGGCGAAGACCCAGAGGTCCCCGGCGCGCAGCGGCGCCCAGCCCAACGGAGCGGTCGCCAGGCCGGCCAGCACGACCATCAGGGTGGTCACGAACAGCACCGACACGGTGGTCTCGGTGCGCGAGATGCGGCGCGTGATCAGGTCGCGCGTGCCGCCGCACAGCGCCGCGCCGAGCGGGAACAGCAGCGCCCACTGCATGGCCTCCGCGCCCGGGCGCGCCATGATCAAGACGCCCAGGAAACCGGCCAGCACCGCCAGGCGGCGGCGCCAGCCGACCCGCTCGCCGAGCGCGTAAGGCGCCATCGCGGTGACGAACAGCGGGCCGGTGAAGGCCACCGCGATCGCATCGGCGAGCGGCAGGTACCGGAGGCCGGTGACGAAGAGGAACGAGCTGGCGATGACGCAGACACCGCGCAGCGCCTGGCCCTCGACGCTCACGACGCGCAGCGCGCTGAGGCCGCCCGCGCGCCAGGCGAACACCATTATCCAGGGGCAGACGAAAACGCCGCGCAGGAACAAGATCTCGCCGACCGGGTAATCCTGGGTCAGCGACTTGATCAGCGCATCGTTGAGGGAGAGCAGGACCACGCCGATCAGCATGCAGACGATGGCCCGAGCCGGGGCGGCGGCGCCCTCGCGCGCCGGTTCCGTGGCCGGGCCCGACCCCATGTTTCTATGACCCCATCTCTCTCTAGTCCCGCCGCCGCTCCTTCCACGCCCTTGCCGCCTCGGCCAGCGCGCGGCCTTGGACGCGGGCGATGGCGCGTTCGTCCGCGCTGGGGCGTGTCCCCGGCGTGCGCGAGAAGGTGCCGGCGCCCAGCGTATTGCCGCCGCCGTGGCGCTTCGGGTCGGTGACCTCGGGCAGGCGCGCGCCGACGGTGACGATGGTCACGCCGAAGAACGACAGCGCGGTCCAGACCGAGAGGATCGCCGGTTCGCTGGCCAGGCCGTTGCCGCCGCCGGTGAACACGGTCACCGGCTTGCCGAACATGCCCGGGTTGGGCTGCGCCGGCTGGTCGGGCGCGGCGAGCCGATAGAGGTTGGCGGTGGTGTCGAGGAAGTACTTGGTCGCATAGCTCATATTGCCCCAGTAGACCGCCGTGCCGAGCGCGAAGCCGTCGCAATCGAGCATGTCGTCGGTAGTCGCCTCGGGCAAGTGCGCGAAGTCGCCCTTGCGATCGCCCAGGGCGGCCATGGTGACCGGGCCGATCCCGGGCAGCTCCGGGATCTGCTTCAAGACCGCCGCGCAGCCGGCCAGGCCGGTCACGCCCTCGGCGATGGCCTCGGCCAGCTTGAAGGTGTGGCCGGTGACGCTGTGGAAGAGGACGTTGATGCGGGTCATGGGCCTGTCTCCGGTCCTTCGGGTTAGCCGCGCGGCACGATCGGCAGCGCGACCCGCGACGCCCTTTCGGCACCGCGGAAGAAGGTCAGGCGCGGCGGGCGGCCGTCGGGAATGCGGCTGAAGTGGTCGCTGTCGGCCGCCGCGATGGCCACGCGGATGCGGTGGCCGGCGCGGAACAGGTACGAGGTCGGCAGCAGTTCGAAGGCGATCTCGACCGGCGCGCCGGGGGTCAGCAACGCGGCGTCTTCCCGGGTGAAGCTGTGGCTCGGGCCGGTCGCCGGGATGGCCGCCGGGTTGGCGCCTTGCTTGCGGTGCAGGGCGCGGAACACGCCCTCGGTGACGTAGACCGAGCGACCCTCCGGCGTCACGTCCTCCAGGTAGACGAAGAGCGCGCAGTCGCGCTCCGAGCACGCGAGGTGCAGCGTCACCACCGGATGCCCGGTCACCTCGGTGTCGGATTCGAGCGGTCCGCTGGTATAGCACAGCATCTTCTCGTCGCGCCCGTGCCAGTCCGGGTAATAGGTGGCGACCGCGGTGAGGTAGAGCCGGTCGTAGCGGGTGTTGAAGCCGGTGCGGCAGTCGTAATCGGCCTGGTAGTCGTCGGCGCCCTCGTTGGAAGCCGGCCTGGCTATATCGAGCCCGCCGCCGCGGCCGAAGTAAAGCTCGCTGATGCGCGCCTCGGGCGGCGGCCAGGTCTCGGCCGCCTTCCAGCGCTCCTCGGCCATGGTGAAGTAATGCACCGGGCTCTCCTCGGCCAGGCCGGTGTCCAGGCCCTTCAGGTGCTCGTCGAAGAAGCGTAGGGTCTCGGCGACCACGCCCAGTTGCGGCAGCGCGTCTGCCCGCCAGGGGCTGGCGTTGGCGCGCGCGCCGTGGTCCCAGGGGCCGAGCAGGAGCCGGCGCGCGGGGTTCTCCAGCCACAGGTGGCGCTGGATCGCTCCCGTGGCGTAGCCGCCGCCGTCCATCCAGCCGGAGATGCCGTAGACCGCGGTCTGGCGGTCGTTGGCGCGCGCGGCGTAGTGGTACGGGCTGATCTTGGCGCTGGTGTAGTCCGGGTCGTCGCCGAGGCCGGCGTCGCGGAAGCGGAACTGGCGGGCGAAGTCCTGCATGTCGAAGTTGGCCCGGTGCCCGATCAGGGCGGCCTTCAGCAAGGCGCCGTCCCCGTCCTCGTCCACCGGCGCCGGGCCGGCCAGGTCCGGATCGCTGTAATGGGTGTAGCCGCGCACCCGCTCGCGGTCGTCGTGGTCGAGGGCATCGGCGAGCGCGCCGTAGTGTTGGCTCACGCAGTTGAGCAGCACGCCGCCGGGATAGAGGTGGTTCGACCAGGTGTCCCAGACCGAAAACGTCGGCACCACCGCCTTGACCGCCGGGTGCCCGGTCGAGGCCAGAAAATCGGCGGCCGCGCCGACGTAGGAGATGCCGGTCGAGCCGACCCGGCCGTCGCACCAGGGCTGCGCCACGATCCAGGACACGACATCGAAGTAATCGTTCCGCTCGCGCGGCGAGCGGAAGCCGTCGCGGCAGCCGAAGGAGGCGCCGCAGCCGCGCACGTCGACCGCCACCACGGCGTAGCCCCGGGGCACGAAGGCGTCGCGGAACTGGGCGATGTTGGGACAGGCCTCGACGCCCGCCTGGTGACCGGATCTCAGCGCGAAGCGCCGGTAATAGGGCGTGAACAGCACCACCGTCGGGTAGGGGCCGGGCTCGGGCTCAGTCTCGGGCAGGCGCGCGGTCCCGGGCAGGTGCACGTCGACCGCCAGCCGGGTGCCGTCGCGCACGCTCACGTAGCGCGACGACAGCCGCTCGCCCTGGTGGCCCGGCGGATGCTCGCGCAGGTACCGGCGCGGCGGCACGCGCCAGGCCTCGGCGCCCTCGTCGGCTTGTCGGGTGGTCTCGGTCCGGTTCATCTGCTTCCCCTTGTTCGGGCGGTCAGTATAATGATCGATTCATCCCAAGGGACAGGTCCCAAGGGCAAATCCCAAGGGCGGGCCATCGAGCAGACCCGCCCGCGCCAAGCCCGCCAACCCGGAGGCACCCTTCATGACCCACGGCATGGTCTGCGCGCCCCAGCCCGAGGCCGTCGAGGCCGGCGCGCTGGCGCTCAGGAACGGCGGCAACGCGGTCGACGCGGCGATCGTCTGCGCGCTGGTGCAGACCGCCGTGGACCCGCAGATGTGCGGCATCGCCGGCTTCGGCAGCCTGCACCTGTACCTGCCGGGCCAAGGCGTGCACCGCTGCCTCGACTTCCACGGCCGGGCGCCGGCCAAGGCGAGGCCGGAGATGTGGGCCGACCTCATCGAATCGGAGGCGGAGGACGGCTTCGGCTTCAAGCTGAGCGGCCAGGTCAACGACCTCGGTTACCAGGCGATCACCACGCCGGGCAGCCTCAAGGCCTATCACGAGGCGCTGAGCCGCTACGGCACGCTCGACTGGAAGGACGCACTCGCGCCGGCCATCGGCTACGCCGAGGACGGCTTCATGATCCGGCCCCACGTCCACGAGTTCTGGACCCGCAAGGAGGCCTTCGGCCTGGTCGACCACATCGAGCGCCTGCGCTTCTCGGCCTCGGGGCGGCGGATCTATTTCGACGATAGCGGCGCCCTGCGCCAGCCCGGCACGATCCTCAAGAACCCCGACATGGCGCGGACGCTCGGGCGCATCGCGGAGGACGGCATCGAGGTGTTCTACCGGGGCGAAATCGCACGGACCATCGCCGCCGACATGGAACGCGGCGGCGGCCTGCTGACCCTCGAAGACCTGGGCGGCACCGCGACCGAGGACAACGAACCGCTGTGGGGCGAATACCGCGGCCACCGCATCGCGACCAACCCGCCGCCCGGCGGCGGCATCATGGTGCTCGAGATGCTGCATATCCTCGAGCATTTCGACCTCGAGGCGCTCGGCCACAACTCGGCGGACTACATCCGCATCGTCTCGGAGGCGATGAAGCGCGCGACCCTGGACAAGGACCGCTTGGTCGGCGACCCGAAGTTCGTCGATGTGCCGGTGGAGCGCCTGCTAAGCCGGGAGTACGCGCGCGAGCAGGCCGAAGCCATCGAGCGCGGCGAGGTCGCCCACGTGCCGCGCTACGGCGCCAAGCCGGAGCCCGCCAAGCCGGAGTCCAGAAACACGACCCACGTCTCGGTGGTCGACGAGGACGGCAACGCGGTCTCCATGACCCATTCGCTGGGCATGCCCTCGGGCGTCATCACCGACGGCCTGGGCTTCATGTACAATGGCTGCATGGCGGTGTTCGACCCGCGGCCCGGGCGCACCGGCTCGATCGCGCCGGGCAAGGCGCGCTTCACCTCGATGGCGCCGACCATCGTGTTTTCGGGCGAGACCCCGCGCCTGGTGCTGGGCGCGCCGGGCGGGACCTTCATCGCCATGGGCATCCTGCAGACCATCCTCAACGCCATCGATTTCGCCATGACGCCGGCCGAGGCGGTCGCCGCGCCGCGCTTCTGCGCGACCAGCGACGTGATCGACGTGACCAACCGCATCCCGCGCTTCGTCCAGGCCAAGATCGAGGCCCGGGGCTACCGGGTGCGGCGCAGCCACCGCAGCTACGACTTCGCCGGCGTGCACGCCATCGGCATCGAGAACGGCCGGTGGCAAGGCGGCGCCGACCCGGGCCGCGATGGCATGGCGCTCGAAGTGTAAGGCGCGTCGTGCGGTGAGGACCAGGCGAACGGACTATTGCCTCCTCAAAAATCATATCGTCCATCGACGACTTTGAGGATCGACGCGACCATTTTGTCCTCCTCGGCGGTCATGGCGTCAGCGGCTAAATCGACCTTAATCATACCCATGCTCTTGCCGCCTGGCGTGATCCCCAGGAACCTTGACGGGTCTGCCTCCGCGGCCTTGGGACATATGAACGCAGCATGCTCCGAGCCAGTCGCTTCCATGAACGATAGCAGCTCATATCGATCCTGCGCACTTACCTTGGGCTTGTATTTGACATCGAAGACGGCTTGTACTTGGCCCGACCCTTCGATCAGGATATCCGGCTTAACCTGATAGACCGCATCGCCGGAAGCGAAGAACGGACGTGGAAGCAGGTTGCCATCCTTCACGACAAATCCGTGATCGGGTGCGCTTTCCGAAATCACCGTTCGAACGTAACTCTCGAAGACGGCTGAAATATCGACGATCATGGAATCCAGGGACACATAACCCTCCCGTACCACGTCGGGGATCGCCCGTTGCAGTATGGCGTAGGCCGCCCGAGGGCCTCCGCGTAGTACCCCATATGCAGGGGGAGGAACCGCGCCATCCTCGGCACGTCTGCGGTCAAGCACCAGGCCGGGCCTTTAAGTTCTGATACTCCCCGCAACTCTTGCATGAGCGCTCTGGCGCGGAGCAATTTGTTCCGATGCGCTGGGAGGTCGCTCGTAGCCAGCCAAGCCACCACTTCGTGCAGCGCAGCCTTGATGATGCGGTTTTCGGAAATGTCATGGGAGAGCGTCGTAAAATCGAACACAACGGCATAGCGAATTCCGCGCCCGATGTAGCGGTTGATGGTCTCCGCCGCCAGGAACCGGCCCCGCCAGTTGGGAGGATTCTCGATATGGATGTAATGCTTCAAAAGTCCACGGCGCATGATTCGATCGACGGCGGCCAGGAAAGAAACGTGGTGCAGTTCGATCGCCTGCGCACTCTGCTCGAACAGCGGTTTGTAGCCGCGGGCGAAGTTCTCGATTACGGTTGGCACGCTCCCGGCGCGGACGATCATCTGACTCAGATTGGCGATGCTCGCGGCAGGCTTGATTCTGATAGCAAGATTCGGATTCAAGGGGATGAGGCCGACAAAGCGCGTTGACTTGAGCCTCAATCGGCCGTGTGCGACAGTGACCGTTAGATAGCCACGCTGCGAGATGCGGCTATCAAGGGCAAACTCCCCGCCGGAGATAAGCCGCTCGACGGCGATGTCGATTTCCTGGTGCTCAAGAACCTCGATCACTTCCAAAGGACTTACTCCGAGGTTTCAACGCCCTCCAGGCGAAGGATCAACGCGTCATAGCTGCGGAGAAAGTCGTCTGTACGGTCAGGGTTGAGTTCTAGAATGGCCATCGCCGTTGGACGGATTCGGTATTTCCAAATCAGCTTTAGCTTGTCCAGATCGGTTACGTCTTTGAAGAATACATGACCCAGTCCGATGGGGAGAAGACGCTGAGCGGCTTCGAACCAAG
>JACZWN010000227.1 GCA_022572105.1 Pseudomonadota bacterium
GCCGACGAACCAGGCGTCGCGGAAGTCCTGGCTGGTCCCGGTCTTGCCGGCGGCCGGGCGGCCCGGATCGGCGGCCTTGCCGCTGCCCCAGGCGACGGTCGCGGCCATCAGCTCGGACATGTGCCCGACCGCGCGCGGCGCCATCACGCGCCCCGGCCCGGCGCCGGTGCGGTGGTACAGGACCTCGCCGTCGGGTCCGCGAATCTCCGCGATGCCGTAGGGCCAGACCCCGAATCCCCGGTTGGCGAAGGCGGCGTAGGCGCCGGTCAGCTCCAGGAGCGTGACCTCCGAGGTGCCGAGCGCGATGCTCGGATGCGCGGCCAAGTCCGAGGTGATGCCGAGGCGCCGGGCGGCGGCGGCGACGCGCGCCCGCCCGGCGCCTTCGCTCAGGCGCACCGCCACCGAGTTGAGCGAGCGCGCGAAGGCCTCGCGTAGCGTAACCCGGCCGAAATAGCGCCCGCCGTAGTTCCTGGGCGACCAGCCCTCGACCGTGATCGGGCCGTCCTCGACCTTGTCGTCGGGCGTAAGACCGTCCTCGATGCCGACCAGGTAGACGAAGGGCTTGAACGCCGAGCCCGGCTGGCGCAGCGCCTGGGTCGCGCGGTTGAACTGGCTGGCGTCGTAGCTCCTGCCGCCGACCATGGCGCGCACCGCGCCCTCGGGCGAGAGCACCACGACGGCGCCCTGGGAGACGGCCCGCTTGCGCCCCGCGCCATCGAGCAGCGCCGCCAGCTCGGTCTCGGCGGCGCGCTGATAGGCCGGGTCGAGGGTGGTGACCACGGTCAGGTCGCGGTCGGCCGGCCCGACGTAGGCGGACACCTGGGCCAGCACCCAGTCGGCGAAGTAGCGCGCCTGGGCGCCGGCCGGCGCCCGGCCCCGGGTCTTCTCTCGCAGCGCGCGGGCGGCCTCGGTCGCGGTCGTGAAGCCGGCCTCGGTCATGGCCGCCAGCACGGTGGCGGTGCGCCGCGCGGCCCGGTCGGGATTGCGCACCGGGTTGTAGCGCGACGGCGCCTTCAGGAGGCCCGCGAGCTGCGCCGCCTCGTAGAGGTTGACCTCGGTCGCCGGCTTGCCGAAGTAGCGCCGCGCCGCCGCGTCGACGCCGTAGGTCCCGGCGCCCAGATAGACCCGGTTGAGATAAAGGCTCAGGATCTGGTCCTTGGTGAACTTGCGCTCGAGCCAGAGCGCCAGCAGCAGCTCCTGGATCTTGCGCTTGAGCGTGCGCTCGGGGGTGAGGAACAGGTTCTTGGCCAGCTGCTGGGTGAGGGTCGAGCCGCCCTGGACGATGCGCCCGGCGCGCAGGTTGGCGAGCCCGGCGCGCAGCAGGCCGCGAAGATCGACGCCGGCGTGCTGGTAGAAGCGCCGGTCCTCGACCGCCAGCACCGCCAAGGGCAGATTCGGCGGCAGGTCCGCCACGCTCACGCGCGCGCCATGGACCTCGCCGTAGGAGGCGATGAGCGTGCCGTCGGCGCTCAAGAGGGTGACGCTCGGCCGGCGCGCGATCTGCGTGATTTTGCCGACGTCGGGCAGGGTGTAGGCGTACCAGGCAATGAGCCCGGCCAAAGCGACCGTGGTCCAGATCGCGGCGCTGCCGCCCCAGACCACGAGGCGCCGCAGCCAACGGCCGCGCCCGGACATTTTCCGGGCTCGCTTGGTCTTCTTGGGCGGCGGCCGGCCGGCCGCGGTCCGGCGCTCCGACGCCTTACGGGATTTCAAGAACATGCCGCGATATTTAGAGCAGTCCGGCGCGATAGGCCATAGATATGGTGGCTTGCGGCGGTGTTTGTCACAGGCCTCTCACAGGCCCGGCGACAAAACCCGCGCGCGGCTCAGATATCCAGGTTGGCGACTTCGAGGGCGTGGGTTTGGATGAACTCGCGGCGCGGTTCGACGGCGTCGCCCATCAAGGTCGAGAACACGATGGCCGCCTCGTCGGCGTGGGCGACCTTGACCTGCAGGAGCGCGCGCGCCTCGGGGTCGAGGGTGGTCTCCCAGAGCTGGTCCGGGTTCATCTCGCCCAGGCCCTTGTAGCGCGAGATGGTGACGCCCTTGCGCCCGAGCTCGAAGATCGCCTCGGCGAGCGCGCTCGGCCCGGCGATCTGGAACTCCCGCTCCTTGCTGCGCAAGGTGGAATGGCGCTGATAGCTGGCCTGGAGCTCGGGCGCCATCTCGTCGAGCCGGCGCGCCTCGCTGGAGCGCAGCAGCGGGCCGTCGATCACGCGCCGCTCGGTCAGGCCGCGCAGGGTCCGGGTGAAGACGAGCCCGCCGTCGGGCGCGGCCTCGCCGTGCCATCCGCGTTCGATGTCGCGCGCCAGCGCGTCGAGCCGCCGGGCGATGTAGCGCGCCGCCTCCTCGGCGCGCTTTGCGTCGCCGATGATGTCCGGGTTGAGGGCCCCGGCAATGAGCGTCTGCTCGATGATGGACACGCTCGGCACCCGGCGCACCAAGGGCTCCATCAGGTGCTTGGCCTGGACCGCCCGCTCGACCAGGGCGGCCAAATCGGCGCCGGCGATCTGGTCGCCCTCGGCAAGCGTGAGCACGGAGTCCTTGACCCCGGTCTGGATCAGGTGGGCCTCGAGTTCGCGGTCGTCCTTCAAATAGCGCAGCGATTCGCCACGCTTGGCGCGATAGAGGGGCGGCTGGGCGATGAACAGGTGGCCACGTTCGATGATCTCCCGCATCTGGCGGAAGAAGAAAGTGAGCAAGAGCGTGCGGATGTGGCTGCCGTCCACGTCCGCGTCGGTCATGATGATGATCTTGTGATAGCGCAGCTTGGCGATATCGAACTCGTCGACGCCGATGCCGGTGCCGAGTGCCGTAATCAGCGTACCGATCTCGACCGAGCTCAGCATCTTGTCGAAGCGCGCCCGCTCGACGTTCAGGATCTTGCCCTTGAGCGGCAGGATCGCCTGGAACCGTCGGTCGCGGCCCTGCTTGGCCGAGCCGCCGGCCGAATCGCCCTCGACGAGGAACAGTTCCGAGCGCGCCGGGTCGCGCTCCTGGCAGTCGGCCAGCTTGCCGGGCAAGGACGAGATGTCGAGCGCGCCCTTGCGCCGGGTCAGCTCGCGCGCCTTGCGTGCCGCCTCGCGCGCGGCGGCGGCCTCGACCACCTTGGCGACGATGCGCCGCGCCTCGGTCGGGTGCTCCTCGAAATACTGGCCGAGGCGTTCATTGATCTGGGCCTCGACCACGGGGCGGACATCCGAGGACACCAGCTTGTCCTTGGTCTGGCTGGAGAATTTGGGGTCGGGCACCTTGATCGAGAGCACGCAGGTCAGCCCCTCGCGCGCGTCCTCGCCGCTCAGCGCCACCTTCTCGCGCTTGGCGATCCCGGATTTGATGGCGTAGGAATTGACCTGGCGGGTGAGCGCCGCGCGGAAGCCGGCCAGATGCGTGCCGCCGTCGCGTTGCGGGATGTTGTTGGTGAAGCAGAGCATCGTCTCGTGGTAGCTGTCGGTCCACTGCAACGCGGCCTCCACCACCAAGCCGTCGCGCTCGCCCCGGATTATGATCGGCGCGTCGATGAGCGGGTTCTTGGTCCGGTCGAGGTAGCGCACGAAGGCCTCGAGCCCGCCCTCGTAGTGCAGGTCGATGGTCTTGGCCTCGGCGTGGCGGTCGTCGATCAGAACGAGGTTGATGCCCGAGTTGAGGAAGGCGAGCTCGCGCAGCCGGTGTTCGAGGGTGGCGAAGTCGAACTCGGTCATCGTGAAGGTCTTCTTCGAGGGCAGGAAGGTGACCTCGGTGCCGGTGCGTCCCTCGGCCTCGGCCACGACCTCGAGCGGCGCCTCCGCCTCGCCGTCGGCGAAGCGGATGAAATACTCCCGGTCGTTGCGCCAGATGGTCAGGTCCAGGCGCTCCGAGAGCGCGTTGACGACCGAGACGCCGACCCCGTGCAGGCCGCCGGAGACCTTGTAGGAGTTCTGGTCGAACTTCCCGCCGGCGTGCAGATGGGTCATGATGACCTCGGCCGCGGAAACCCCCTCCTCGGCGTGGATACCGACCGGGATGCCGCGCCCGTTGTCGCGCACGGTGACCGATTCGTCGCCGTTCAGGATCACCTCGATGCGGTCGCAGTAGCCCGCCAGCGTCTCGTCGATCGAGTTGTCGACGACCTCGTAGACCATGTGGTGCAGGCCCGAGCCGTCATCGGTATCGCCGATGTACATGCCCGGCCGCTTGCGCACGGCCTCGAGCCCGCGCAGCACCTTGATGTGTTCGGCGCCGTAGGCCTCGCCGCCTTCCGCGTCCAACGCCGCTTTCTCGCCCGCTTGCTGGGTCATCCTAGCGCGATCCAAAGTCCTTCGTTTCCCTTGCTACCCCGGCGGGGTGCGTTGGCTAGGCGCGGGGCGGGGCGGCGGGGCAAACCGTCGCCTCGTGCACCCGGAAGAAGCGCGCCCGCTCGCCGAGCGCGGCGAAAACGGCCGCGTCGGTGCCGGTCAACCAAGCCTGGGCGCCGAGTTCCAGAATCTCGCCGAACAAGGCCCGACGCCGGACCTCGTCCAGGTGCGCCGCGACCTCGTCCAAGAGCAGCAGCGGCGGCGCGCCCCGGTGCAGGGCGAGCAGGCGCGCGTGCGCCAGCACGATTGAGATCAGAAGCGCCTTCTGCTCGCCGGTCGAGCAGAGGCCGGCCGGCAGGTCCCG
>JACZWN010000228.1 GCA_022572105.1 Pseudomonadota bacterium
GCGCCGTGGTGCTCACCGCCGGCACCTTCCTACGCGGCGTGATCCACATCGGCGAGGAGACCACGGCGGCCGGGCGCGTCGGCGAGGCGCCCGCGCTCGGCTTGTCGCGCCGGCTCGGGCGGATCGGCTTCCGCCTCGGCCGCTTGAAGACCGGGACGCCGCCGCGCCTGGACGGCCGGACCATCGATTACGCCGGCCTCCAGGTCCAGCCCGGGGACGACCCGCCGCAGCCGTTCTCGACCCTGACCGAACGGATCACGCTGCCGCAGGTCGTGTGTCACGTCACCTACACCACGCCGGCCGGGCACGACCTGATCCGCGCCAACCTGCACCGGGCGCCCATGTACTCCGGCCAGATCGAGAGCGTCGGCCCGCGCTACTGCCCCTCGATCGAGGACAAGGTGGTGCGCTTCGCCGATCGCACGCGCCATCAGATCTTCCTGGAGCCCGAGGGGCTGGACGACCCGACGGTCTACCCCAACGGCATCTCCACCTCGCTGCCGCGCGAGGTGCAGGCCGCGCTGCTCAAGACCATCCCCGGGCTGGAGCCGGCCGTGATGCTGCGCCCCGGGTATGCCATCGAGTACGATCACGTGGACCCGCGCGAGCTCCACCCGACCCTGGAGACCCGGCGCGTCCCCGGGCTGTTTCTGGCCGGCCAGATCAACGGCACGACCGGCTACGAGGAGGCCGCGGCCCAGGGCCTGATGGCCGGGATCAACGCCGCGCTCGGCGCCGGCGGCGCGGCGGCGGGCTTCGTGCTCGACCGGGCGCAGGCCTATATCGGGGTCATGATCGACGACCTGGTCGGGCGCGGGGTGACCGAGCCCTACCGCATGTTCACCAGCCGGGCCGAGTATCGCCTGCGCCTGCGCGCCGATAACGCCGACCGGCGCCTGACCGAGATCGGCGCTGGCATCGGCTGCGTCTCGACCCGGCGCCTCGACGTCTACCGCGACAAGGCCGCCGCGCTCGAGGCGGGGCGTGCCCTGTGCCGGCGCCTGAGCGCCACGCCCAGCGAATTGGGGCGCCGCGGCCTCGCGGTCAGCCGGGACGGCGTGCGCCGCAGCGTCATCGATCTGCTGCGCTATCCGGACCTGGATCTGGCGCGCCTGGCACGGATTTGGCCGGAGCTGGGCGGGCTGCGGCCGGACGTCGCCGAGCAGATCGAAATCGACGCCCGCTACGCCATTTATCTGGCGCGCCAGGAGGGCGACCTGCGCGCGTTCCGCCGGGACGAGGCGCTGAAGCTCCCGGCCGACCTCGACTACGAGACGATCCCGAGCCTGTCCCGGGAAGTTTCGCAGGCCCTCTCCGGCGCCCGGCCGGCGACCCTGGGCGCGGCGGCGCGGCTCCCGGGGGTGACCCCGGCCGCCGTGATCGCCTTGCTCCGCTATGTCAAGCGCGATCCGGCGCGGCCGCCACCGCCGCCCGACGCGGCGGCTTGAGCCGGCCACCATCTTCAGAGTGGCCAAGGCACGCCCGGGTCCGGCCGGTCGGCCGGGCGCATCGGGAGAGAACGCCGGGTTCGTTGCCATCGTCATGACCGAAACCGCACCGCCGCGATCCATGACCCCGGAGGAATTCCGCAAGGCCGCCGATGTTTCACGTGAAACATTGGACCGGCTGGAGCGCTACGCGGACTGCTTGCGCCGGTGGAACCGAGCCACCAACCTGGTCGCGCGCCGCAGCCTGGCGGACCTCTGGCGGCGGCACATGCTCGACTCCGCCCAACTCCTCCCGCTCCTGCCCGACCCTCCGGCCGGGCGGCCGCGCGTCATCGTCGACCTGGGCAGCGGGGCCGGGTTCCCGGGCCTGGTGCTGGCGATCCTGGGCGCCGGCGCGGTCCATCTCGTCGAAGCCCACGGCAGGAAAGCCGCGTTCCTGCGCGAGGCGGCCCGCGTGGCCGAAACCGCGGTGACCCTCCATCACGATCGCATCGAAGGGCTTCGGCCTTTCCCGGCCGACGTGGTGACGGCGCGGGCCTGCGCCCCGCTGCCGCGCCTGCTCGACTACGCCGCGCCGTTTCTGCGGCCGCGGCCCGGCGCGCGGTCCGGCGGGACCGGCCTCTTCCACCGGGGCCGCGGTTTCGATCGGGAATTGACGGAGGCCCGCAAAAAGTGGAATATGCGGGTCGAGCTGGTGCCCAGCCGCACCGACCCGGCGGCGAGAATTCTCCGACTTAACCTACTAACTGTGGGGGGTGATAAGCCGTGAAACCGCAATATGTTGGGGAAACCCGGCATCTTGAGGAAAGTGGGCCTGAGGCCGTGAAATCGGCGCGGGTTCTGGCGATCGCCAACCAGAAGGGCGGCGTGGGCAAGACGACGACGGCGGTCAACCTGGCGACCGCGCTCGCGGCCTGCGAGAAGCGGGTGCTGCTGATCGACCTCGATCCCCAAGGCAACGCGACCACGGGTCTGGGGGTGAGCGCCGAGGGGCGGGCACGCAACAGCTACCACGTCCTGATCGGCGGGACTCCGCTGGCCGAGGCGACGGTCGAGACCGCGGTACCCGGCATGTCGGTGGTTCCCTCCGACGTGAACCTTGCGGGCGCGGATCTGGAGCTGATCGACATCCCGCGGCGCGAGTATCGATTGGCCCTAAGTATTGTGGCTGCAAGACAGCGATTCGACTATATATTGATCGATTGCCCGCCTGCGCTCGGACTTTTGACCCTGAACGCGCTGGTGGCGGCGGATGCCGTCCTGGTGCCCCTGCAGACCGAGTTCTATGCCCTCGAGGGTCTGTCGCATCTGATCCGGACCATCGAGCGGGTCAAGCGCCATCTGAATCCGAAGCTGGAAATCCAGGGCATCGTGCTGACCATGTTCGACCGCCGCAACAACCTGTGCGATATGGTCGCCCGGGACGTGCGGGCCTACATGGGCGAGGCGGTCTACGAGACGGTGATTCCCCGCAACGTGCGGGTCTCGGAGGCCCCCTCTCACGGCAAGCCGGTGCTGCTTTACGACATGCACTGCGCCGGTTCGCAGGCGTATATACGCCTGGCTCGGGAGGTCTTGCGGCGCGAGCGGGCCCGCAGCGCGGCGCCCGCGCCGGGGTCTCCCGCGCCGCAATCCCCCGCGCCGGTGTCTTAAGGGGTGCCGGTGTCGCGGGATCGCCGCCCGGAAGCCGGCGCCGGGGCGGCGACGGGGGTAGGGAACGAGGAAGGGGCCTCAGCCATGGCCGACAACCCTTCGGACAGCGACCCGAACAAGCGGACCAACCTGGGCCGCGGCCTGGCCGCCCTGTTCGGCGAGGAGAGCGAGGACTTCGCCGCGCTCGACACCGTCCGCGCGGGCAAGTCGGTCGCCACGGAGCATCTGCATCCCAACCGCTTCCAGCCGCGCCGGGAATTCGGGGCCGAGTCGCTTCAAGCGCTCGCCGAGTCGATCGCCGCCAACGGCATCCTCCAGCCGATCCTGGTCCGGCGCCATCCCGAGCGGCCGAGCGAGTTCGAGATCGTCGCCGGCGAGCGCCGCTGGCGCGCCGCCCAGATTGCCCGGCTGCACGAAATCCCGGTCGTGATCCGGGAGTTGTCGGACCGGCAAACCCTCGAGGCCGCCATCGTCGAGAATGTTCAGCGCCAGGACCTCTCGGCCATCGAGGAGGCGGAAGGCTACCGGCGCCTCTTGGAGGAGTTTCAGCATACCCAGGAGGCCCTGGCGCGCGCCGTCGGCAAGAGCCGCAGCCACATCGCCAACGCGGTCCGCCTGCTCGGCCTGCCCGAGGCGGTCAAGGCCATGGTGCAGCGCGGCGAGCTCAGCGCCGGCCACGGGCGCGCCCTGCTCGGCGCCGAAGCGCCCGAGGCTCTGGCCAAGAAGGTCGTGGCCCGCGCCTTGAACGTGCGTCAGACCGAACGCTTGGTCCGGAAATCCCGGGCGGAGACCGGAGCGACGGAACGGCCCGGCCGAGGCGCCGCCAAGGACCCCGATACCCTGGCCCTGGAACGGGATCTCACCGCGCTTCTGGGGCTCAGGGTGGCGATCGACATTCACGGCCGGGACGGGGGCCAGGGCGGCGCGCTGACGATCCACTACCAGACCCTCGAACAGCTCGACGAAGTTCTGCGCCGCCTCAGCCACGCCCCGCCGCCCGAAGCCGAGTAGCTGGACCCCCGAGGCCGGCAATAGTCCGCGCCGAGCGGCAATCGGGTTCAGCCGCTCCGGCGCCGCCGCCGGAGCGGCGCGTTGACCGCGATCTCGAGCAGGGTCCGGGCGCAAAGTGTCTCGGGGACCGCGCCGCTCTGCTTGCACGCCGCCTCGGCCTCGATCAGGCGCTCGAGCGCCCGGGCGAGCGCGCCGGGCGGCCAAGCCGCCGCCTGGGCCTTGAAGCTCTCGGCGCGCTTCCAGAAGACCGGCGGGCGCCAGGCCTTTACCCCCGCGGCCGGGGGCGCCGCCCCCCCCGGCCCCGTCGAAATGGGGGACCCCCCGGGGGCCGTCCATGGCGCCCCGGCCGCCGCGCCGGCGCTTGCAGTCCACCGGGTTGACGCCGGAGGCCGCGAGGCGCACGCGCAGCTCGCCGGGCCCCGGCTCGGGCCTGTCCATGTCGCCGATGCGCAGCACATCCGCCGCAGCACCTTGTTGTTCGTACCAGACCGCGCGCAT